>USFH01000010.1 GCA_900553925.1 uncultured Clostridium sp. | reverse complement strand
CCTCGTCGGAAAGCACCGGCACACGCTCATTTGGAATCGGAATATCGGTCAGATATGTCAGGTTGCTGTCGAGCCATTCACCATATGGCTGTGCATTTGCATACTGGTTTTTCAGCTCGTCATCGGAGATCAGCTTTCCTGCCTTTGTATCAACGAGAAGCATCTTACCCGGACGCAGACGATCCTTCATCACAACATGCTCCGGTGCGATATCCAAGACACCGACCTCTGAGGAAAGAATCAGATAATCATCATCGGTAATATAATAACGGGAAGGGCGAAGTCCGTTACGGTCAAGCACCGCGCCCATATAGTCACCATCAGTAAAAAGCATAGAGGCCGGGCCATCCCATGGCTCCATCATCGTTGCGTAATACTGATAGAAATCACGCTTTGCCTTCGGCATATATTTATTGGAATCCCAAGGCTCCGGAATCAGGATCATAACGGCCAGCGGAAGCGGCATTCCGTTCATAACGAAGAACTCCAATGCGTTGTCAAGTCTTGCGGAATCCGAACCATCCGGATCAAGCACTGGTGTGATCTTGTGGAACTCACCTTTAAAATACTCGGAATCCATCGTCTCTTCACGGGCGATCATACGATCTTCGTTACCACGGATCGTGTTGATCTCACCATTGTGAACCAAGAAACGGTATGGATGTGCACGCAGCCAGCTCGGTGTTGTGTTCGTAGAGAATCTGGAATGTACCAGACCGATGGCTGACTCATAATCCTCATCCTGCAGATCCTGATAGAATAAACGAAGCTCGCCTACCAGGAACATTCCTTTATATACAATCGTACGACTCGAAAGAGATGGCACATACGTATCCTCATTTGACTGTTCAAATACACGGCGTACTACAAACAGCTTCCGGTCAAAATCAAGTCCTCGTTCCACATTCTTTGGACGTTTTACAAATGCCTGCATTATATATGGCATAACTGCGACAGCCTTATGTCCGAGGATACCCGGATTCGTCGGAACCTTTCTCCAGCACAAGAATTCCAGACCTTCCTTCTCCACGATGATCTCGAACATCTTCATTGCCTGCTTACGCTGAAGCTCATTCTGTGGGAAGAAGAACATACCGATACCATAATCACGTTCCTCTCCAAGCTCCACGCCAAGCTCGTTCGCCGCCTTCTTGAAAAACTTATGTGAGATCTGAAGTAATATACCAACACCGTCACCGGTCTTTCCTTCTGCATCCTTACCGGCACGATGTTCCAGATTCTCCACAATCCGAAGTGCATCGCTGACTGTCTTGTGTGTCTTAATACCCTTAATGTTTACTACTGCACCAATACCGCAGTTATCATGTTCAAAGCTGCTATCATACATGCCCTGCTCTGCGATATGCGCTCTTTCATCTCTTATCTGCGTCATGCTTGTCTTTCCTTTCTCGAATAATCTTATGCTGACGAAAATCAAGTAAAACATATTTTTTGCTTTGTTTTCTCAACCCATGCGCCTATAATACAACACTTTATTCGAAATGTAAACCATTTTTTATATTTTTGTGGAAAATAACAAGCATATCTCTATTTTCACGAAGTTTTTTCACAATCATTTCATTTTTCGGTCATTTCACGCAATCGCTTATATGCAAAAAAGAAACGCATCCTCCACAGCGTTCTGCGAAAATGCGTTTCTTCTATATAATATGTGTTTATAAAATATGTTTCAATTATGATTTCTTTATTCTGACGGCGGATTGAAGATATTCATATCTATCTCCTGCGCTCCTACACCTGTCTCATTCTGCAGTGATGCACTGATATCCTGTACGTTTGAAGTCGGTGTGTAATCCTGCGTGCCAAACAAGAACTCATGCAGTGCCGATACATTATTGGTAAGGTCTGCAGGTACAAGGATGGATCCCTTTGATTCAGAATTCACTGACGCAAAAGCCATCGGGAATCCAATCGTATCTCCCAGATTATAGTCGAACATGTCCGATGCCATGCTCATCAGTTCTTTCTTCGTCAAACTGGTATAGATATTCGGGAATACATCGTCAATAATATCATTGATTGTAGATAGATCAGAGCTCTTCGCCTTCTGGATCATCTTCGCAATAACCGTTCTCTGACGCTCGGTACGGGTGATATCACCCTGATCTGTACTTCGGATACGTGCCCAGCCGGTTGCCTGTGTACCATTCAGAAGCTGTGTTCCTGCTGAGAATACACCATCGGAGTATTTTCCTGTAATACTGATCTGCTCTGTAATACATGCATTCAACATCTCAAGCTCTGCATCCCGTACATCAATAGTTATACCTCCGAGATCGTCAATTGCCTGAGACAATGCAGCGAAATTAACCGTTACAAAATCCGTGATCTCCAGGTCAAGATTTGCATTCAATGCACGCACCGCCATCTCCGGGCCGCCATATGCATATGCATGTGTAATCTTCGTCGTAATACCACCATCATAATCCACCTGCAACAAACTATCACGATAGACAGAAGCAAGCTTCACTTCCTTCGTATCGTTGTTGATACTAGCAATAATGATAGAATCACTTCGATTACCTTCTGCCATGGAATCCGTGCTTCTTGAATCGATACCAAACAGAGCAATTGTCCGGAATCCTTTCTGTGCTTCATTCGCATCTTCATTGATATCCAGATTCTCTTTACTATCATCCCAGTCGTCCGGGCGATTGATTGCGTCTAACTTCTGGTTGGCATAAAAGAAAAAATAGCCAACAACCATAAACAACATAACAACAATTTCAACTAAGAATGCAATCCCCCATTTGGCATTTGCACTTAATCCTGCCTTTTTCTTACTCATCTCTTTGTCCTTCCATGTTTTATGTTTTGGTATGTTCAAACAAACTATTCACCTATAATACATGATTCTTCAAAAAAAAACAATATTCTTTTGTCTGTTTTCCTAATATTTCAAAAAACTTTCATATTTTCACTGTTGTAAACTCTTTGTCCGTTATGCTATACTAAATAAAATTTTACCTATTTTACATGGAAGGAATTGTGTTTACACTATGAATTTTGAGGAACGAATGAATCTTTTAGAACAAAAAAAGCAGACACAGCTGCTTCGTTTTTTTGACGAACTCAACGATACCCAGAAGCTTACGCTGCTTGGCGAAATAGACGGCATTGATTGGGGATTTGAATCAGCATTCCGGCACGATGGGAGGAAAGAGGATTCCCTGATTGAGGAGATCGATGCGCTTCATCTCGAGAAGATTCTGCCAGATCAGGAGCATTACCGCTCCATCGGCCTGCAGGCAATCCGCGACGGAAAGCTCTGTCTGCTGCTGTTAGCCGGAGGGCAGGGAACCCGTCTCGGCTTCAACAAACCAAAGGGCTGTTTCAACGTAGGATTGACAAAGGATCTGTATATATTCCAGTTATTGATTGAGCATATCATGGATGTGGTACACGCTGCTGATGCATATATTCCACTTTACATCATGACAAGTAATATCAACTATCAGGATACCATCACCTTCTTCGAAGCGCACGATTACTTCGGATACGATGCGTCCTATGTGCATTTCTTCATTCAGGAGATGAATCCGGCAACGGATTTTGACGGAAAGATTCTGTTGAAATCCAAATATGAGGTGGCTCTCTCGCCGAACGGTAACGGCGGCTGGTTCTCATCTATGCACAAGGCCGGTCTGCTCGATGCCATATTCGACTCCAATCTGGAATGGATCAACGTATTTGCGGTCGATAATGTCTTGCAGCGAATTGCAGATCCTGTCTTCCTAGGTGCAACGATTGCAAGCGGCAAGATGAGCGGCGCGAAAGTGGTTAAAAAAGCATTTCCTGAGGAAAAGGTCGGTGTCATGTGCAAGGAGAACGGCAAACCACACATTATCGAATATTACGAAATGACAGATGAGATGCTCACCAAGCGGCTTCCGGACGGAAATCTGGCTTATGGCTTCGGAGCAATCTTAAACTATCTGTTTCCGATTCAGCGGCTCAAGGAAACTCTGGATCAGGCTATGCCGCTGCATGTAGTGAAGAAGAAGGTTCCATGCATCGACGAAGCCGGCAATCCAATCATTCCAGATGAGCCAAATGCCTTCAAGTTCGAGACGCTGGCTCTTGATCTGATACACGAGATGGATGACTGCCTGATCTTCGAGGTCGATCGTAAGAAAGAGTTCGCGCCGATCAAGAACAGTACCGTTGTAGATTCGGTTGATACTGCCAGAGTATTGTTGCAGGAAAACGGCTATGTGCTGTAAATAAAATATTTGCTTTATCATTGAGCAGGCAGCTGCTTGCTCATTTATAAAAATAAGAGAGCCGATATCCAAATATCGACCCTCTTATTTTTTTAATCACATTATCAATTAGTCAGAGAACATCTGTACCCAGTAATATCCATATTCTGAATTCGGAATATATACATATCCAACTCCCAGTCTTGAAAATCCTGCACTCAGAATGTTCCTTCTATGGCCAGTTGACCCCATCCACATTCCCATAACAAAGTCAGAATCCGCTGCGCCTGCTGCAATATTCTCTCCGCACGCCATATACGAATAACCAGCTTCATCCAATACGGTGAAACAGCTTGTATTATTCGGTCTTGTATGGCTGAACAATGTTACAATCTCTTTCGCGCGGATATTCGCTGCCTTTGTCAGAGTCGGATCCAATGTCAGGCTCTTTAATCCTCTTGCATTTCGTTCTTCATTCACAAGCTCCAATACCTGCTGTGCTGCAATATCTGCATTTGCAGGTGTCACGGTATAACCCTGTGCCGGTGCCGATGGCGTCGGTGTGCTTGCTACCGTCGATCCATCAATAAACGCTCTGTTTCCACTCTTCAGATTAGCCCCCTGTCCCCTTGGAACTAATTGAATTTCAATCGATTCAAGACGTTTTCCCATACCGCTCGTTCCTGCACGCTCGCCATTTATCGCCCAGCCGAGCCAGCCATAGCTCTGTGCATGTACACGATAACAGATATCATAGTAGTTCGCAATCTCGCCTTCCAGCGCAATCTCGATTGCTTCGAGACGTTTTGCCTGTCCGCTTGTGCCAGACAGTGCACCGTTTGATACCATATTCTGCTCCCAGCCATAAGACTGTACATGGGTCCGATACTTTACACTTCCTGAGTAGCGGTTGCCTGTGAGCTGGATCTCAATTGCCTCGAGACGCTTGCCCTGTCCGGTTGTTCCACTGGAAGCTCCGTCTGCCACCCAGTTCAGCCAGCCATAAGATTGGCAATGTGTACGATAGGTCACACCCATATCCGTCACCTGTGACTTCGGAACCAGTCTGATCTGGATGGCTTCAAGACGCTTCGCCTGTCCGCTCGTTCCAGCCATGACTCCGTTCCTTACCCAGTTCATCCAGCCATATGTCTGGCAATGCACGCGGTACTCAACATCATAATGCTTCGCAACTTCTCCGGGCAGCATAATCTCGATTCCTTCGAGACGCTTCGCCTGTCCCCGGCTGCCGCTGTTTGTACCATCTGCTACCCAGTTTTGCCAGCCATAGCTCTGAATGTGTGTCTTATACTGGATACTTCCTGTATACTCATTACCGGTCAGCTTGATCCGGATCTCTTCGAGACGCTTGCCCAGCCCGCTTGTTCCAGCGGATGCACCATCACTGACCCATCCCTGTCTGTCACCGTATGTCTGGACATGTACCGTATAGGTTACTCCCATCTTCGTTGCTGCCTTCGCCGTCTTCGTTGTTCCAAAGCCGGAAATCACAGATACAACCATCACAACTGCCAGAAGCCACGCTTCAAGCTTCTTCCACATCTGTCTCTTCATATGCACCCCTCTTTTCTTCTGTCTCTATAGAACTCTACAGAATTCTACAAACCATTTGCTACATCCACCAGATACTGACCATATGCCGTCTTCATCAGTGGTTCTGCCAGCTTCAACAGCTGATCACGCGTAATAAATCCGCGTCTATATGCAATCTCCTCAATACAGGAGATATACATGCCCTGCCGCTTCTGGAATGCCGCCACGAAATCCGCTGCATCAAGCAGCATATCATGATTACCGGTATCCAGCCATGCGAATCCTCGTCCCAGTGTCTCTACCATCAGCTCACCCATCCGCAGGTACTCATTGTTGATGGAAGTGATCTCAATCTCTCCCCTTGCAGAAGGCTTCACATTCTTTGCAATCTCTACGACACGGTTATCATAGAAATAAAGCCCCGGCACTGCATAGTTTGACTTTGGATGCTCCGGCTTCTCCTCGATGGAAATCGCTTTTCCGTCCTCATCAAATTCCACAACGCCATATTCTCTCGGATCCTTCACATAATAACCGAAGATTGTTGCACCCTTCTCCCGTTCAGCCGCACGCTTCAATACACGCGAGAAGCTCTGACCATAGAAAATATTATCTCCAAGCACCAATGCCACGCTGTCCGTGCCAATGAAGTCCGCTCCGATAATAAATGCATCCGCAAGTCCTCTCGGCTGTTCCTGCACCGCATACGTAAACTGCATTCCGAGCTGTTCCCCTGTTCCAAAAAGCTCCTCAAATACCGGCAGGTCACGCGGTGTCGAGATAATCAGAACTTCCCGGATACCTGCCAGCATCAGTGTTGACAACGGATAATAGATCATCGGTTTGTCATACACCGGCATGATTTGCTTCGATACTGCCTTGGTAAGTGGGTATAATCTCGTGCCGGAACCGCCCGCTAAAATAATACCTTTCATAGAAATCTCCTTTCTATCTCTTTCCGTACTGATCCTCATAATACTTCTGGTAGTCACCGCTCGTCACGTTCTTCATCCAGTCCTCATGCTCGAAGAACCAGGCGATTGTCTTCTTGATACCGGTTGCGAAATCTGTCTCCGGATACCAGCCGATCTCTGCCTTGATCTTGTCCGGTGCAATTGCATATCTTCTGTCGTGTCCCTTACGGTCTTCCACATACGTGATCAGATCCTTCGATACAAGTGCCCGTCTCGGATCATCCGCCGGAAGCATCTCCTGCAATGTGTCAATGATAATATTGATGATTTCGATATTCTGCTTCTCATTATGTCCGCCGACATTGTATGTCTCGAACAGACGTCCCTGCTCCTGAACCATATCGATTGCCTTCGCGTGATCCTCAACAAACAGCCAGTCACGGACATTCTTGCCATCGCCGTAGACCGGAAGCTTCTTTCCCTGCAATGCATTGTTAATGATCAATGGAATCAGCTTCTCCGGGAACTGGTAAGGTCCATAATTGTTACTGCAGTTCGTGATATTTGCAGGGAACTTATAAGTGTCCATATATGCCTTTACAAGCATATCCGAGCTTGCCTTACTTGCAGAATATGGGCTGTGTGGTTCATATGGTGATGTCTCATAGAAAAATGCATTCTTATCGTCCGGAAGGGAACCGTACACCTCATCGGTCGACACATGCAGGAACTTCTTGCCTTCCTTGAATGTGCCATCCGGCAGCTCCCATGCAGCCTTCGCGCAGTTCAGCATAACGGCGGTACCAAGTACATTCGTCTGTACAAATACTTCCGGATGCTTGATACTTCTGTCTACATGAGACTCCGCTGCGAAATGTACCACGCGGTCGATATCATTCTCAGCAAAAATCTTCGCGATTGCTTCCTTGTCGCAGATATCCGCCTTCACAAATGTATAATTCTCACGATTCTCAATGTCTTTCAGATTCTCCAGATTCCCTGCATACGTCAACACATCCACATTGATGATACGGATTTCATTATCATACTTCTTAAACATATAATGGATGTAATTGGAACCGATAAATCCGGCACCTCCTGTTACTAAATACGTTCTCACTTTTCTACCTCCTTAAATCATTCCTTTATTTCTTGATTTTGTCTCGCGCTTTTGAGTCGAAACACAATCCGGTATATCCGAATATGTGTTTGTTATGTATTTATTATACAGGGTGCCCCTGGGGCACAGTCAAGTGTTTTTTTCATTTTTTTACAACAAATATTCCTGCATCCTTTGTAATGTGAAAGCCACCCACTATTTTCTTCTTCATAAATGTCCGGAATTCCTTGTATTTATGTGCAATATACTGATTCTGATTTCCGTGACACGACAGAACATACGAGATCAGCGGTTCGGCATCGTCAATCTCAATCGCATCTTCATAC
Organism: uncultured Clostridium sp.; assembly: GCA_900553925.1. Taxonomy (GTDB): domain Bacteria; phylum Bacillota; class Clostridia; order Lachnospirales; family Lachnospiraceae; genus Coprococcus_C. The sequence continues at coordinate 16,844 of USFH01000010.1, read as the reverse complement.
TGCCGCCACTCCACCTTCTCAAATGTACTTTGGAGAATATCCGATCCATTCTCCTTGCCAAACCGTTCATACAAATTCTCCGCCGCAAGTATGATCCGGTCATCGAACTCCATGACTAACCGGCTGATCTCCTTCATATGCACCGAGCCATACGTACCCGCAACAAGTACGCCTCCCGGTTTCAGCACGCGTCGGATCTCCCGGCACGCCTGCCCGATGTCATCGCAGTAAAAGAGCACATGGTTCGCCACGACCAGATCAAAGGTTTCGTCTGCAAACGGAATCGCCTCACAACCGCAGATCGCATACGAAAACACTGCATCCTCCCTGCCGATTTCCCGTCTTGCATCACGCAGCATACCATCCGAAATATCTGTAACGGTAATTGAAATATCCGCCGGAAGCTTCTCTGCATTTTCCACCCAGATATCACCCGCGCCGCAGCCAAGCTCCAGAATCTTCTGTCCCGGTTTTACCTGCATCTGCTCATAGATCCACGGGAACCAGCCCTGTTTGTTGACCGAATACTGCTTATGCAGGTTGATCCGCGCCATGATATTCGAGGCGTCCTTGTACTGTTTCTTCAGGATGCTCTCCAGATCTGCCACCTGGATCAGTTCAAACAGCTTCGTCCAGTCCACTTCCCGGTCTGCCTGCAGGTCATCGGTTGCTTCCTTGATCGTCATTTTCACTAATTGCAGCTGCTCGATACGGTCTTCCACCAGCTTCTGCTGGATGTTCAGGGAGTTGACGATAAAATGCTTGTCCGCATCGTCCACCTGCATCTCCTTGATATCGCCCAGCGAGAAACCAAGATACTTTAACAGAAGTATCTGCTGGAGCTTCGCGAGATCTTTCTCCGTGTAGTAACGCGCGCCGGAATCGCTGACAAAGGATGGCTTCAGGATATCCTTCTCGTCGTAGTAGCGGACGGTTTTCTTCGTAATATTCGCTTGTTTCATAAACTCGCCTGTCGAGTAATATCCTTCTTTTTTCATAGTGTTTTTCCTTCAAACCACGGAACACTGACGGGTGAAAAATCAAATTCAAAAAATTCACGTTACAATTTTTATGAATTTGATTTTTCATCCCGCCGTGTTCCTCACATACTGACTCAATAAAGAAAATAATATCTATTCAAATATAGATATTACTTCTCCGTAGTGCTTACCTTTATGCTTTAATTTTATTATAATTTCTTGTATTACACAAGGCGAACTGTTTTAAGTGAAGAATATTTTCAAAATATTTTTACTTTCCGTTTTTCCTTTACCAGAACTCCGGGATGCAAAAAGTCCACCTCACAAAAATTGTAACGTGAATTTTTTGAGGTGGACTTTTTTACAGCCTGGAGTTCGTCCGTACAACAAACCGGCAAGCCAAAATTATTTACTTAATTCTTCGCGCAGAATACGGTTAACCTCGGATGGATCCGCCTTCCCCTGCATTGCCTTCATCGTCTGTCCGACAAGTGCACCGATTGCTTTCTCCTTACCGCCCTTGAAATCTGCGACAGACTTCGGATTCTTCTCGATTACATCTAAGATGACGGTACGAAGTGCGCCCTCATCATTGACAGTCTTCAGGCCATGTTCCTCGACATAAGCTTCCGGATCGATATCCTCTGCAAATACCTTCTCGAACACTTCCTTCGCAACGGTACCATTGATGACTTTGTCATCGACCATCTTGATGATAGCAGCAAGGTTCTTTGCTGAGAATTTTAAGTCATCGGCATCGATGGATGCTTCCTTCATCAGGCGCATCGTCTCAACCATCAACCAGTTCGATACCTTCTTCGGTGCTGCACCAAGTGCAATCGCCTCCTCGAAGATATCTGCAAGCTTCTTGGAGTTCGTCAGAATGTCAATATCATAATCCGGGATATCGTACTCTTCCTTGTAACGGATGCGCTTCTCGTCGCGCAGCTCCGGCTGACGGCTACGGATCTCTTCCATCCATTCATCGCTGATCATAACCGGAACCAGATCCGGATCCGGGAAGTAACGGTAATCCTGTGCATCCTCTTTCGAACGCATTGCATAGGAATATTCCTTTGTATCATCCCATCTTCTTGTCTCCTGGATGACCTTCTCACCGGATTCAATCAGATCAATCTGACGCTCCTTCTCGTTCTCGATGGCTCTCGCAATCGCCTTGAAGGAATTCAGGTTCTTCATCTCGGTTCTTGTACCGAACTTCTCTGCACCGACTTCACGGACAGACAGGTTGACATCGGCACGCATGGACCCTTCGTTCAGCTTACAATCCGAAGCACCAAGGTACTGGATGATCAGTCTTAATTTCTCAAGATAAGCAATGACTTCCTCTGCGGAACGCATATCCGGCTCGGATACAATCTCAATCAGAGGCACGCCCGAACGATTGTAATCAACCAGCGAGCTATCTGTATACGGATCATGTACCAGCTTACCTGCATCCTCCTCCATATGAATCTCATGAATACGGACATATTTCTTATTCCCGTCAACCTCGATCTCTACCTTACCATTCCGGCAGATCGGATAATAAAGCTGCGAAATCTGGTAGTTCTGCGGGTTATCCGGATAGAAATAATTCTTACGGTCAAACTTACAGTTCTGTGTGATTGTACAGTTCGTTGCAAGACCAACCGCAACTGCTTTCTCAACTACCGCCTTATTGAGCACCGGAAGGGATCCCGGCATACCGGTACAAACCGGACAGGTATGTGTATTCGGTGCACCGCCAAATGCAGTCGAACATCCACAGAAAATCTTCGTCTTCGTGGCAAGCTCTACGTGAACCTCCAGGCCGATGACTGTCTCATATGTTTTACTCATTAGATAAGCCCCCTTTCTGCTTCCACGGTGCCAAGAGCATCCGGACGCTTATAAGTCTTTGTACATTCAAATGCATACGCTGCACGGATGATTGATTTCTCATCAAATGTCTGTCCGAGCAGCTGCATGCCAACCGGCATACCATCCTTATCCTGTCCGCATGGAAGGGAAATACCCGGCAGACCGGCAAGATTTACAGATACTGTATAAATATCTCCCAGATACATCTTGATTGGATCACTTAAAGATTCGCCCATCTTCAATGCCGTCGTTGGTGCAACCGGTCCTAAGATCACATCGTATTTTGCAAATGCATCGTCAAAGGCTTTCTTGATCAGTGCCTTTGTCTTCAGTGCCTTTACATAATATGCATCGTAATAACCGGAGCTAAGGACGAAGGAACCAAGCATGATACGACGCTTTACCTCTGCGCCAAAGCCCTCAGAACGGGTCTTCTTATACATATTGTGAAGGTCACGGTACTCTGCGGTACGGTAACCATATTTGACGCCATCGAAACGCTCTAAGTTCGAAGATGCCTCTGCGGATGCAATGATATAGTAAGCAGGAATTGCATATTCTACCATACCAAGGTCGAACTCTTCCACGATTGCACCCTTGTCTTCGAGCTTCTTTGCGGCTGCAAGCACAGCTGTCTTGACATCCTCATCGATACCCTCTGCGAAATAATCTCTTGGAATACCAATCTTCATTCCCTTTACATCGTCCACTAATGCAGATGTGAAATCATCCTCTGCCTGTGCATAGGAAGTGGAATCCTTGTCATCATGCTTACAGATTGCTTCAAGGATTGTGGCACAGTCTGTGACATCCTTGGCAAGTGGTCCAATCTGATCGAGCGATGAACCATACGCGATCAAACCATAACGGGACACTCTTCCGTATGTCGGCTTGATACCGGTCACACCGCAAAATGCGGCCGGCTGGCGGATACTTCCACCTGTATCAGAGCCAAGTGCATATGGGATTTCCTCTGCTGCAACGGCTGCCGCAGAACCACCGGAAGAACCGCCCGGTACCTTGTCTGTATCCCACGGATTTCTTGTCACTCCATAATAAGAAGTCTCGGTTGTACTTCCCATGGCGAACTCATCCATATTTGTCTTTCCGATGATAACCGCGCCTGCCTCCTGCAGTTTCTCAACAGCAGTTGCTGTATAAGTCGGAACGAAATTACTCAGAATCTTGGAAGAACAGCTTGTAAGCATGCCATTGATACACATGTTATCCTTGATGGCAACCGGAACACCAGCCAGCGGTCCGGTAAGCTCTCCACTGTCAATCTTTGCCTGAACCGCTTCCGCCTGTGCCAGTGCGCCTGCCTCATCCACAGTCACGAAACAGTTGTATGTCTCGTCCAATGCTTTGATTCGCTCCAGGCACGCCTTCGTTGCCTCTACGACGGTCACTTCTTTGTCTTTAACTTTCTTGCCGAGTTCAACGGCGGTTAATTTCATTAAATCTTTACTCATCTATACCGCCCTCCTTAGTCAAATGTCTTCGGCACTTTATAACAGCCATCTTTTTGCTCTGGTGCATTTGCCAGAAGATTGTCTCTGTCATCCGAATTTGTCACAACATCCTCACGGAATACGTTGCTAACCGGAAATGCATGGCTCATCGGTTCCACGGAATCGGTATCGAGCTCATTTAATTTGCTGACGTATTCCAGCATATTCGACATATCCTGCTTCGCCTGCTCCTTTTCCTCATCGGAAAGCTCGAGCTTCGCCAGAATACCTACATAATCAATTGTTTCATCTGTAATCGTCATATTTTTCCTCCTATAATGCTTGCGAATCTACATATTATAGTTTGCGAAAATAACCAATAAACCTGCTGGTTCTGAGATGTTCAGATTTATTTTCTACGCAGACGCGCTCTCGCTCGGTTCAGCACGTAGTGGTACTACTCTTCTAATGATTATTTCCGCAAACATATCATTCATGTTAACGCAAGCAATTTATATGAAATCACAATTGCCTTCTCTTTGCTGAAAAATACTACTGTCTTACCTTGATATGAACTTCACGGAGCTGCTGCTCTGTGACTTCGTTTGGTGCGCCACACATGAGATCCTGTGCGGTTCCGCTCATAGGGAATGGGATAACCTCACGGATATTCTCCTCGTTACGAAGCAACATGATCATACGGTCGACACCCGGAGCCATACCTGCATGTGGTGGTGCTCCAAACTGGAATGCATTGTAAAGTGCTCCAAACTTCTCCTCCAGAACACTCTTATCATAGCCTGCAATCTCAAATGCCTTCTCCATAATCTGCATGTCATGATTACGAACGGCACCGGATGAAAGCTCCACGCCATTACATACGATATCGTACTGGTATGCAAGGATTTCCAGTGGATCTTTCTCATTTAATGCCTCTAAGCCGCCCTGTGGCATAGAGAACGGGTTGTGTGTAAATCCAATCTTCTTCTCTTCCACATTGTACTCAAACATCGGGAAGTCGTTAATGTAGCAGAAACGATATGCATTCTTCTCAAGCAGATCAAGACGATTACCAAGCTCAGTACGAATCTGTCCTGCAAAGAGAGCTGCCTGCTTCTCTGTATCGGCGATGAAGAAAATCGTATCAAGTTCCTTCAAGCCTGCGAGATCTTTGAGCTCCTGCTTCATATCATCCGGAATAAACTTGTCGATTGGTCCCTTGTAAGAACCATCTTCCAATACTTCGAGATATCCGAGTCCGCCCATACCGATAGACTGCGCGAACTTCAGCATCTTCTCATGCTGTCCCTTGGAAAGCTTCTTTGCTACTGCAATCGCACGAACGGTCTTGCCGTGGAATGGTGCAAATGTACATCTCTGGAAGAACTCTGTCACATCGATGATCTCAAGCGGATTGCGAAGATCCGGCTTATCTGTACCATATTTGAGCATTGCTTCCTTGTAGCTGATGATTGGGTATGGTGCTTCTGTAACGGTGTATCCCTTCGGAGCGAATTTCTTAAATGCTGCGGTAAGCACTTCCTCGCCAACCTTGAATACGTCTTCCTGGGTTGCAAAACTCATCTCGAAGTCGAGCTGATAGAACTCACCTGGGGAACGGTCGGCTCTTGCATCCTCATCTCGAAAACAAGGTGCAATCTGGAAATATTTATCAAATCCGGACACCATCAAAAGCTGCTTGTACTGCTGTGGTGCCTGTGGAAGTGCATAGAACTTACCCTTATATCTTCTAGATGGCACGATATAATCACGTGCGCCCTCCGGAGATGATGCGCAAAGGATTGGTGTCTGAATCTCCATGAATCCCATCTCTGTCATCTTCTGACGAAGGAATGAGATGACATTGGAACGGAAGATCATGTTCTCCTTTACCTTACGGTTACGAAGGTCTAAGTACCGATATTTCAGACGGACATCCTCACGGACTTCCTTGGAGGTTGTCACCTCAAACGGAAGCTGCTTGTACACCTTTCCTAAGATATCTACCTCATGTGCTTCCAGCTCGATCGTTCCGGTTGGGATCTTCGGGTTGTAAGTCTCCTCGTCACGATGCTGTACCAGTCCTGCTACGGAGATACACTGCTCCTTGGTAATTCCATTGAGCAACGTTGTATCACGCATAACGACCTGCATCACGCCATACATGTCGCGTAAATCCACGAAGGATACACCACCGTGGTCACGGATGTTCTCTACCCATCCTGCCAGTCTGATTTCTTTTCCGACAAGGTCTTCTGATACCTGCGCCATTGTCATGTCTCTGTAAATGTTTGCCTGCATTTTCCTATCTCCTTTTCTGCATTAAAAAATCCCGAAGTCAAATGTGCTTTGACCTCGGGACGAATGTACATGTGTTACATCCGCGGTACCACCCGCATTGAAACCATCTGTAATAAATATATATAAGACGGATTCCTCTCTTCATTCGTAACGTGAATGCTCCGGATAAACCTAGACCTCTTAGGATGTAGCTCCACGTAGGCTTCAGCTTATCAGCTCCGGTAGTGTTCCACCAGACATGGTGTCATGTTATGGCTCTCAGTCGGTGACCATATTCCCTGTCATGTCCTGTTGTCGGTAGTCTCCTTCAACGCTTTTTCCCTATAATTGTCTCGATTATAAGCTAATTATCGGCAAATGTAAAGGGATTTATACGATTTTTTTATTCCTTTACGAGATCACAGGTCTCATATTTCAGGATCTTCCGGAGTGCTTCCGGACTTACCTCCACCTGATAGCCGATCTTTCCTGCCGAGAACATAATCGTCTCAAAATCATTGGCGGTCTGATGGAAGAATGTACGGAACTGCTTCTTCATTCCAAGTGGTGAACATCCGCCATGAATATAGCCGGTTAACGGCAGCAATTCCTTGGACTTAATCATCGCGATGGATTTCTCGCCGGCAGCCTCTGCCGCTTTCTTCAAATCAAGCTCCTGATTGACCGGAATCGCAAACACATAGTGTTCGCCGGATTTGCCGACTGTGACCAGTGTCTTAAATGCCTGATCCGGATCCTGGTGCAGTACCTCGACAACCTCCATGCCGCCGACCGCATCCGTGCCTGCATAGCAGTAATGCTTGTATTCGATTTTCGCCTGATCGAGCAGACGCATCACATTTGTTTTCTCTTCTTTTTTACCCATGTTGTTGCCTCTTTATCTAATATAGTACCCTCATTATAGTCTATATCAAATATTTTTTCTACTCTTCCCGCCACTCTTTTCACATGCAAACAGGCTTTTCCAACACATTCATGTCAGTAAAGCCTGTTTTGTTCTGTCTATATAACAGTCTTCCTATTTACTTGTAATGCTTCTTTCTTCTTACGATCATTCCTGTACAACCTGCCAGTGATGCCATAAGAATTCCCATCCAGAGTGTCAGGTTCATAGAATCCCCGGTCTGTGTCGCTGTCACATTCTGGTTGTCATTTTTCGCATCTGTAACATTGGTCTTTGCATTGTTATTGGAAATATTACTATTATTGTCAGTCGTTTCTTTTGGACTTTCTACCGTCGTATTCTTCACAACTGAGAAGTTCGTGCTTGCAGATCCATCTGTCCAGAACATTTCAAATGTATGGCTTCCCGCAGATAATGTCTTTAGATAATCCGAAGTAAATGTGATGATTGTTGATCCTTCGGTCACTGTATAGTTCTTCGCATCTACAATTACACCATCTACCTTTACATTCTGGAACTTCGACATCTCTCCGTCACCCCGAATCACAAGGCTTCCATCTGTATTCTGTGTCCACTGGCTGTTTGCACCATCAATAATCTTATATTGCGCCGGTACCGTAGTCGGTTTCGGTGCTGGTTCCGGCGTTGGTTCCGGTGTTGGTTCCGGCGTTGTATTTTCTGTAACCGTCAACGTGACGATTTCTGTTGTCACAGAGCCCCCGGCATTGCTGATCACACACTGATACTTAAATCCATTGCAATCCTTATCAACTGTAGAAGAAAGATAATTTGCACTGTTTGCCCCCGTGATATCAACAAATCCGTTTCCATCGTTTCGATCGATCTGCCACTGATAGGTCATACCCTCGCCACTTGCTGTCACAGCAAATGTTGCCTGCTCTCCAACCTTCACAGATACACTTTGTGGCTGGGAAGTAATCGTTGGTTTCTCGACAGATGGCGGAACAACAATCTCCGGTATCTCGATTATGTAAGCAAATGTCTTGGCTTCACTATTCTGCATGCCGTCCTTTACTGCAACAGCCTTTATCGTTGTTGTTACACTTTGTCCCGCTGTACCTGTCACAGAAATTGGAGTTGTATAAACAGTACCTTTCTCCACACCCGGATCTGAACCATCTGTTGTATAATAGATTGTTGCTCCTTCTGTGGACGATTTCAATTCGACAGTCTGGTTCTCTGTATAAGTTCCGCTTTCTACCGATGCAATTGGTGCCCCTGTGATTCCGGCTGCGCTAATTGTAATGGTAATGCTTGTGCTAAGATCTACACCATTCGCGTCTATATCCTCTGGACAGGTAACCGAACCTTTTAATGTCACTGTCTGCTCTGTCGTGATCGTCGAATCATAGCTTCCACTTACCGGTGATTCAGTATCCCATGAAACTGCTGCCTGAGCTACCGTATGTGCTGTCGTCTTAATATTTACCAGATTTGGAAGATTCATGTTCTCATACGAAGTACCATTTGCAACTGTAATAGCTGTAGGTGCCATGATACTTACGAGCTTATCTTTTTCTTCTGTCACAGCCTGTACAGTTAACATTGCCTCCTCTGTAATCACAGAACCTGCGGAGTTGCTAACTACACAGCGATACTTGAATCCATTGCAATCCTGTTTTGTCACCCCTGTCGTATAGCTTGCGCTGGTTGCTCCGTCGATATTCATAAAACCATTTCCATCATTTAGTTTGATCTGCCATTGATAGGTCAACCCAGTTCCTGTTGCATTCACAGTAAATGTCGCTTTCTCTCCTTCATTTACAGATGCATTCTGTGGCTGTGTCTCTATTTTCGGAGCTTGCACACACATCAGTGCCACCGCACTTCCGGATTTTACAATTGAACAGCTAGAACTATCTGAGCTAAAATATGCCGGATTACATCCCACATTCGTCATGACAGTCGGCTCCTTCCACGGGAATCTGTCATTTGCCACTTCAATACCGATCATAGATCCTTCCGTAAGACCATCTGCTTCAATAATATGATCACTACTCTGATAATAATTTGAAGTTCTGCCGTCCTGAGCTGTATTGCCAGTAATCGTTACTTTTCCTTCTAATTTAACCGGATTGGCACTGTTGACACTGATTCCTCCGCCAAAATATACCCCTGCCGTATTCCCCGTGATACTGCCGCCTTTCATCTCAAAGTGTGTACCACTATGATACACTCCACCACCAGAACCTTGTGGAGCCTGATTACCTGAAATCAAAGCATTTCCTTTCATCCCAAAATAGCCATCGCAGGTATATACACCACCGCCATAATGCGTCGTTGCAGTATTTCCAGTGATAGAACTGTCATCATGCATCATATAAACATCCGTTGTAGAACTACCACCATTCCAAACACCACCGCCAGTCACTGCCGTGTTATCCTTGATCGCAGAGTGTCCATACATATCCACATGATAGTAATTAAATACACCTCCACCATCTTCTGCAGCAGTATTATTACTGATCAACGCACTTCCTGCCATCTTAAATGTTGACCGAGTGTCGTTATATACACCGCCACCACAGCCTGTATAATCATTCTTCTTTGTAGCTTCATTATTTGTAATGCTTCCGCCTAACATAAAGAATGTTGCATAATCGTTCCATACGCCACCGCCATTTTCACCTGACGCTGTGTTTCCAGTGATACAGCCATTATAGAGAACAAACGTACCATTATTCTCAATACCTCTTCCTATCTCACCGGTGTTGTGTGAAATTTTACCGGTTTCGCTTCCGCTGTGACAATCGGTAATCGTAAGTTGTTTATAATTTGTAATAACCGACTTTCCGTCTGCGCCGATTATAGAGCAGCCATTCAGGCACAGGAATACGCCATTCTCAACATTCATTTTCCATGTATCTGTAAGTACAATATCATTCTTCAGATAATAATACCCCGCCTTTTTGATTTCATCCAGACTGCTTATGCCCGTCCACGATTGCGCTGTGTGAGAATGGGACTCCCCACCCTCTTCTGCGTTTTCCCTTCCACAGATACAATGTGAGTGTTCTGATCCGATTTCCGAACCCGGATCTTCCGTTACCTTTGTTGCTTCCACCGCATAAACCATTCCGTCCGAATCGGTCATTTCAAGCCAGATTTTACACTTTGACAAATCAAAACCAACAGAATCCGATATTTTAGCGGTTTTTTTGATATCTGAGATAGTTACCTCTAATTTGCTATCGTTAAATTCATCTTCAAACCAGGCCCTTTCCTTCCCATCATATTTATATTGTACTACAAGCAATACTTTATTTGCTGTATTTCCTTTAACTGCCTTTATTTTTCCTGTTGATGCATTATAGGTTACTGAACCAATATTCTTCTCGCTTCCATCCAAACGAAGAATCATATCGTTTGTCATTGTCTTCCCCGTCATATCTGCACCAGACGCAAAAAGTACTTTTGACAAATCCAAATTGGAAGCAGGGCGAATATCATTTCCAACTGTAATAAGCGTTCCATATACACATTGTCCATAGCCACTACCCGAAGCAGCTGTATATGCGTATGCATGTTTAGTAGATGAACCAGCCTCGTTTTTCAAAGGTGTGCGCAGCCAAATAATTTTTCCACTATTAAAATATGTTTTCAAATCCAAACACTTATCATCATTACTGCCTGCCCATATCTTTACCGATTGACTAGAATCTCCACCTAGTGCATATAATTTGTCCGAAGTTGCATAAACATTGTTGTTATATGTATCCATTGTTTTTACTTCAGTTTCCTGCATCAGCGACTGTTCTTTCATAGAAAAATAGCCCGTGTTTCTCGCAATATCCTGCAAAGTGTTCCTTAGAGCACTTGCTCCATAATGATTCGCATACACCGTTTTTTGCTCGTTTTCATATATATATGTTTTATCTATCGTACTTGAATTAAACATTACGTCTGTCGCAATCGGTTCCGCAGCGAAAATAGCTGTATTATCACCAGATACACCATTATCTTTTCCCAAAATATACCATTTCTGTGCTTCCCCGCTACTATTCTTGCCAAACACCAGCTTGCCGACATTATTCGCCGTTCCATCGGCATTTGGTGCAAATGTACCATCCATCAACTGATCTTTTGTCGCATAAAATGTTATACTTGGTTCACTAATACTTACATTTGCCGCCTGCGCACGCAATGTGCTTCCCGGTATGATACCTGCTGCCATTCCAAACGTCAGGACGCTGGAAAGCAAAACTGCAATTCCTTTTTTCACCCTATTTCGTATTCTCATATGCATTCTCCTTGTAAATAACTAAACAACCAAACAATCTGCTAGAATTATTATAAATCGTACCTCAAGGTACAAGTCAAGCAACACAAATAATTATTTTCACTAAATGAGAATGTATATGAAAAAGCACGACGAAGTTTTTTTAAAAATGGCGAAATCCTCTGGATTCCAGGCGCAACAAGAAAGCCTATTTGAGGCTATGAAGAAATGGGATTGTTGACACCTGCTGTATAAGATTATGCTATTGGGGGATTTTTTCAAATCCATTATTTTTTCCCAAAGCAATTTTGTCGTTTCCGGTTGCCGTTGGGGAAAAATCTCTTATTGGAAAATTTCCCCCAATATGGTTAAGTATGGCATATATGACTACTTACAAGCCATGCCCCATTCACAGCCCTTCGGGCTGTTTCATGGACGGCTGGCGCCGTATAAAACAGCAAAAATAAACGCCCCTGCAAGTAAACTTGCGGAGCGTTATTTTTACTGTTTTGCATGGCTTGTAGCTTAACCAAAGTACCTCTTAAGAAGTCCCTCTAATGCTCTGCCATGTCTTGCTTCGTCTCTTGCCATCTCATGAACCGTGTCATGGATTGCATCCAGATTATTCTTCTTTGCACATTTTGCAAGGTCAACCTTTCCTGCTGTTGCGCCATATTCGCAGTCAACTCTCCAAGCAAGGTTCTTCTTTGTAGAACTTGTCATGTTTGGCTCTAAGTCCTCACCTAACATCTCAGCAAACTTTGCTGCATGCTCTGCTTCTTCGTAAGCTGCCTTCTCCCAGTAGAGACCGATTTCCGGATAGCCCTCGCGATGTGCGATTCTTGCCATGCAAAGGTACATACCAACCTCTGAGCACTCACCATTGAAGTTTGCCTTAAGCTGATCGAAGATAAACTTCTTATCCTCGTCGCTGATTTCCGGGTTGTTCTTTACAGTAGAAGCATATACACCAAACTCATGCTCTGCAGCCAGTGTCATCGCTCCGTCTTCTACTTTCTTGAACTTATCTGCGCCAGCATGGCAGATTGGGCACTCTGCCGGAGCTGCGTCACCTTCATAAACATATCCACAAACTGTACATACAAATTTCATAATAAATCTCCTTTCATTCTTCCACATGTTTATACACATGATATACTTTGCTATAATATCTGCAATTATACAAAATGATACTTACGAGAACTGATTGATCCACATTTTCTAAATCAGTAATGATTATCATTTTTGTTATTGTTAATATAGCACACCATATTCTGACTGTCAACCTGTATTTTCATAATTTACAGATTTTTCACAATTACATCCTATCATGCCGCCGGATTATTTCATATGTGTTTTCACATTCCACTGACTCGTGCAAGTGTAGCCGCACAATACGCACGCTCTTATCTATATATAGTCCCATGATTTCACACATCAACATATGTACAAGCATTTCCATTGCTTACCACATTAAAAATGAGGTCCTATGCATCCATAGAACCTCATCGGATACACAAATTGTTTCATCGCCATGCCACTGTCACAATTCATGTATCTTATTATCCAAGCATATTATTTACAACTTCATCCAGATGCATACCATTCGAGCCTTTGATCAGCACGATATCTTCCGGCTGCATCACAGAAAGCAGATACAACGCAACCTCGCCGTTGTCCTTGAAGCTATAACAGTTGATATCAGAATTACTGTCCTGTACGCCCTGCATGATATGCTGTGCCAGATCCCCGACTACGACCAGCTCATCGAGCTTCTTCGTCGCCACGTATTTTCCGACTTCATAATGATACTGCTCTGCATTTTCACCAAGCTCGAACATATCGCCAAGCACCGCGATTTTCTTACCGGTTGTCTCCATATCCTCCAGCACATCCAGACTTGCCTTCATGGAATCCGGACTTGCATTATAAGTATCATCGATAATCGTGTATTTGCCCGGAACACGGATCAGCTTCTGGCGAAGCCCCTTGAACTCGGAAAGTCCGGCTGCTGCCTTCTCCAGATCCAATCCCATATAATCCGCGATCGCAAGACCGACCAGCGAATTTCCGACATTGTGCCTGCCAAGTGCGTTGAGCCGCACATGCACACGTGTGTCTCCATGCACGAAATCATATACATACTGGTAATCTTCCATATGCAGATTCTCCGCCCGGTAATCGCAGTCCGCACCAGTGCCGTATGTAAATGTACGGACGCCGGTATCACCTTTCACTTCTGCAAGCAGTGCATCATCGCCATTTAGGAACAGCACACCATCCGGGCTCATATGATTGATAATCGACAACTTCTCTTTGCGGATATTCTCACGCGTCTTCATAAATTCGATATGCGCAACACCGATCATCGTCACGACACAGATATCCGGCTTCACCATGTCAGACAGAATCTCCATCTGTCCCGGTTCGCTGATACCCATTTCAAGCACGGCTGCCTCTGCGTTCTCGTCAATCCGTCGAAGGGTCAGCGGCACACCAATCTGGGAATTCAGATTGCCCTCGGTCTGGTAGACATTTAAGCATCCCGAAAGTACGGTTGCAATCATCTGTCTCGTTGTCGTCTTCCCAACACTTCCGGTCACACCGATAACCGGTTTCTTAAACTTCCTGCGCACATAAGCGCCGATATCCTGCAACGCTTTTTCTGTATCACTCACGTAGACAAACGGCTTCTCCGATACAACAATATCGGTATGCTGTGATGTCAGGGTTGCCGCACCTGTGTGAAGTGCGCTCTCGATAAAACGATGCGCATCGACCCGCTCCCCGATGATCGGGACAAACAAATCGCCCGGCTTGATCTCCTTGGAATTGATGCAGACATCTTTGATCTCCGTATTTTCATCGCCACACAGCAATACGCCGCCTGTTGCTTCCAATATATCCTTTATCGTTAATCTGTACATAACGTCCTCCCGATTGGAATTACCATTTATAAACTATACTATTCGCCAAAGACTTCGCTGTTTCTTCATCCTTCAGGATTGTAACCAATGTGAGTGCAAATGCAATCGCTGTTCCAACGCCCCGGCTTGTCACGAAGTTTCCGTCGACAACGACCGGCTGCTCCTGCCAGTTTGCACCAAGCAGCTTGTCCTCCATGCCCGGATAGCAGGTTGCATTCTTTCCTTCGAGAAGTCCCATCTCTCCATAGATGGTTGGTGCTGCACAGATTGCTGCAAGCACTTTTCCTTCCTTGTCTGCTTTCCGGATCAGATCTGCCAGACCTTCATGCGCCTTTAAGTGCAGGGTTCCCGGCATACCGCCCGGAAGCACGATCACATCCGGATCGTCCTGCTCTTCAAAGAGCTTATCTGCCAGCACGGGAATCTTCCGTGCACCGGTAATTTCTTTCCGTCCCATAATGGATACCATATCTGTCTCGATGCCTGCGCGCCGCAGCAAATCTACGACGGTCAGCCCTTCGACCTCTTCAAAACCATCTGCAAGATATACATTTACTTTACTCATATGCATCCTCCTTGCCCTGCGCATCATGAAACCGGTTGATTTCCGACCCGCAAACATGTATATTCATATTCTAAAATTCCACTTTCCTTCTATTATAAAATACATTATAATTTACAAGGAATTATTGATTGGTTATGGTTTTACGAATTTGTATCTAACAAATGTTACAATTCCATCCCATAATTACATGTAGTATATAATAGTTTGTGGAAATCTTCAAGATATTCCAGACACGGAGGAACAAAATATGGAAATCGAACGCAAATTTTTATTTCATAAACTGCCAGATCAGCTAGACACATATCCACATTACGGCATCGAGCAGGCATATGTGACGACCAATCCGGTGATCCGGGTACGCAAGAAAACCTTATACGACGCAGCATCTGCAGTCTCCGATTACCAATATGTCCTGACTGTCAAAAGCAGTGGTATGTTAGCCAGACAGGAATTTGAGCTTCCGATTGACGAAGCTGCTTACCGGACACTCTGCGCCAAGACAGACGGCAATGTGATTGCGAAAACGCGCTATAAGATTCCGCTTAATCAAGGGCTTACCTTAGAGCTTGATATCTTCGAAGGATTGTTTGATGGGCTTGTTATGGGCGAAGTGGAATTCCCGGATGAAGAAACAGCCAGGAACTACACCTTACCGGATTCTTTTGCAGTGAAAAAAGAAGTGACGTATGATACGCATTTCCACAACAGTACGATGAGTGTGATGCGCAAAGAAGAAATCGCACAGTTTATACAGTCACTTTCTGCATAATTAACGTTATTTTCAAACGAAACATCCCCGGAGATTTTGGGTGGTTAACCATGTCTCCGGGGATATTATTTGTTCTGTAAAAAGTTCAATTATTGCACATTCGCATTATACAATTCCTTAAAATAAGAATCCGTATGTAATAGTTCTTCAAAAGTCCCTTGTCCAACAATCTTCCCTTCTCTAAAGAGAATAATTCTGTCAAAACCGGCAATGGAATTCAATCTATGTGCAATCGCAATGACCGTTTTATCTTTCATTTTTTTCATAACCGATTTCATTACATTTTCCTCGGTTAAATTATCCATTGCAGATGTTGCTTCATCCAAAACGACAAGTTCAGGGTTTTCAAACCACAAGCGTGCGAATGCAAGTCTTTGTTTTTCTCCTCCTGAAAGTGTCTCTGGATATGCATCTTTCTTTTCCAGTACCCCTACTTTTTCCAACAAATCTAATGCAATTTTATCTGCTTCTTCTTTCGGCATCTTCTTTACCAATGTCAGTGGAGTTGTAATATTTTCAAGTGCTGTTTTATTCCGGTATAAATTTGAATTCTGAAAAACCATGGATGTCCGTGTACGCAACACCTGAATATCTGCCTTGCTAAGTTTTTCATAATCAAACATTTGATCATCCAGCTGGATTGTTCCTTCTTCCGGTCTTTCCAGTACATTAATACAGCGAAGAAGTGTTGATTTACCAGTTCCCGACGGACCAATAACCGCAATTACTTTTCCTTTTTCAATCTTCAGACTAATATGATCCAGTACCTGCTGATTTCCAAATCTTTTTGACAAATTCTTAATTTCAAGCATATGTTTCTCCTATATGTATAAGGGGATGTTAT
>USFH01000009.1 GCA_900553925.1 uncultured Clostridium sp. | reverse complement strand
GTGGCTGCCGAGGTGGGACTTGGAAGCCGTGTGGCAGCAATCACGAGTACATTTACGAATGGCAATCTGCAGGCAACGGAGAATCCGTTCTGCATGGCGCTTGAAGGGGACGGATTCTTTCAGATCCGGACCGCCGGAGGTGAGCTGCAGTATACGAGAGATGGCGGATTCATTGTATCGCCGGTTGCGCAGGGTAATATGCTTTGCACAACCGATGGAAATGCAGTGCTTGACGCATATGGGAACCAGATTATCCTGCCAAATACGCAGGTTGCGACCGATCTGGTCGTAAATGAAGACGGAACGATTGCATTTCCGGATGCAACCGGCAATCCGGCGATATTAACAGATGCAAATGGACGTCCGGTCCGGTTTGGTATCTATCAGTTTAACAATCCGGCAGGGCTTGCGAAAGAAGGCAGCAATAATTTCTCGGTAACCGTAGCGAGTGGTGCAGCAGTTGCGGAGAATGGGAATGCAGCCGTACAGCAGACAAGGGTACACCAGTATTATACAGAGGCGTCGAATGTGGATGTCGCAGAGGAGATGGTCAATCTGATCGTGGCACAGCGCGCCTATGAGATGAACTCAAAGGCGATCCAGACATCTGACGAGATGATGCAGCAAGCGAACAACCTTAGATAATAAATCCGAGAGTTAGAAGAACGAAGAAATCGCAATTTATTATCGTAAAAAGTGCGAAAAAGAAAGGTAATACAGCACCATGGATAACATTACAAACCTAACAAGTAAAGATTATTCATCCTATATCTCCCAGTCGCAGACGAACAACCTAACGAACCAGATCAAGAACAGTTCTTCGGCGGAAGCAACCGATGAGGAGATGCTTTCCGCATGCAAGGAATTCGAAGCATATATGGTGGAACAGTTTCTGAAGCAGGCACAGAAGATCATCAAATCAGAAGATTCCGATGATGAGAATGGCTATGCCGGCTATGCACGCGATCTGCAGGCGCAGCAGTATGCGAAGTCCATCAGTGACCAGGGAAACCTGGGGCTGGCACAGCAGCTGTATGAATCCATGAAGAAACAGAGCGAGGCGATCACACCTGCGCAGCTGCGGGAGATGAAGCAGGCACAGACAGATATGAAAACAACGGCAGCTGCAAATTCGGAATCAGCCGGACAAGTATGAAGATGGTATCGTTTCGCGAAACTGGTAGAACCGATATAAAGACAAAAGAGATCAGGACATGACCAGAGAAGGCTACATAGAGAAAATCAAATATAAAAGTGACGAGACTGGATATTGTGTGATGATTGTCGAAGGCGAAGATGGCGAAGAGATCTTTGTTGGTACCCTGCCGGGGGCCAGTGAAGGTCTCTATGTCATTGCAGAGGGCGAATATGTCAACCATCCGCAGTATGATATCCAGTTTCAGTTTACATCGTGCGAGATTCAGATGCCGAAGGATATTGGCGGTATCGAGCGGTATCTTGGCTCCGGCGTGATCAAGGGCATTGGAGCAGTGCTTGCGAAGCGGGTTGTGAAGAAATTCAAAGAAGACACCCTGCGTATATTAGAACAGGAACCGGAACGGCTGGCAGAGGTAAATGGTATATCTGAGCGGAAAGCACAGGCAATTGCCGTGTCGTATATGGAGAAGAAAGAATTCCAGGATGTTGCAATCTTTTTGGCGCAGTATGGAATCTCGGTGAAGCTTGCAATCAAGATATTCAACCATTATGGCGCGAAAGTATATGACATTGTGCGAGACAATCCGTACAAGCTTGCAGAAGATATCACAGGGGTTGGCTTCCGGATAGCGGATGGAATTGCCATGCGGATGGGAATTCCGCAGAATTCAGAATTCCGGCTCCGTTCAGCTATATTGTTCGGGCTGAATGAGGCGACCGCGGAGGGGCACATGTACCTGCCGAAACAGATGCTTGTGAACCGCTGCGTGCAGCTTGTTCGCAACACATCAGCGTCGAAACCGGATATGTTTGAACAGATGACACTCGGCTATGCGGAATACGAGAGTGCTTCAAGCGCGGATTCGGTTTACGAGCAGACGGTAGAGCTGATCGAACATCAGTTGATGGAACTGCTTATCGCAGGCAAGATCAAGATGAAGGATATCGATGAAGAACCGGCAGTATATTTGGCTTCGAATTATTTTGTTGAACTCAACACCGCCCGTCTGCTTACAGATCTCCGGCTTCGTTACGACATGGACGAGGAAGCACTCGGACGCGAGATTGCCCGGATCGAGAAGGAACTGGAGATATCCCTGGATGATCTGCAGCGCGACGCTGTGAAATCGGCGATTGGCGCCGGCACAGCGGTTATTACAGGCGGACCCGGAACCGGTAAGACGACGATCATAAATGTAATCATAAAATATTTCTCCCAAAAAGGTATGGAGATCAAGCTTGCAGCACCGACCGGACGTGCGGCAAAACGGATGACCGAATCGACCGGATGGCCGGCACAGACGATCCACCGGCTGCTGGAGATAAATGGTGCATTAGAGGATACGAAGGATACGGAGAGTTCCGGCATGCGGTTTGGGCGGAATTCGGAGAATCCGCTGGAGTGCGATGCAATTATTGTGGATGAGATGTCTATGGTAGATGCGTATATCTTTTATTCGCTTGTGCAGGCGATTCCACATGGGACAAGACTGATTCTTGTCGGAGATGTGAATCAGCTTCCTTCGGTCGGCGCCGGCAATGTGTTGAAGGATATTATTAATTCCGGATGCTTCCCTGTGACGACACTTAACAGAATCTTCCGTCAGGAGGATGGAAGTGATATTGTATTTAACGCACACAAGATCCAGCGTGGAGAGCATCTAGTTCTCACGAATAAGAGCAAGGACTTCTTCTTTATTCCGCAGAGAACCGCGGAACAGGTGATTGGCGAGGTGCAGGAGCTGACGATGAAGAATCTGCCGGGCTATTATGGTCTGGCCCCACAGGAGATCCAGATCCTGTGTCCGATGCGCAAATACGAGGTCGGCGTGGAGAATATGAACCAGAGGCTGCAGAGAGCACTGAATCCACCGGCACCGAACAAGCCGGAGCATGCCCGCGGAGAAAATATCGTGTTCCGCAAGGGCGACAAGGTCATGCAGATCAAGAACAATTACCAGCAGGAATGGAAGGTCTACGGCGAGTCGAAGAACGGAAACGGATTCGGTTATGTCGTGGATGAAGGAGTCGGCGTATTCAACGGAGATATGGGTGTGATAACGGACATCAGCGATTATGATGAGGAGCTTACAATCCTGTTTGATGACGGACGCACCAGCGTTTATGATTTCAAGTCGCTCGACCAGATCGAGCATGCATTTGCAATTACAATCCACAAATCCCAGGGTAGCGAGTATCCGGCGGTGATCATTCCGCTGCTTGGCGGGAATAAGCGACTGATGAACCGGAATCTGATCTATACGGCGATCACGCGTGCCAGACAGCTTGTGATTCTGGTCGGAGATGTAACGTTGGTGAATCAGATGATTGACAATTCCGAGGAGCACAAGCGCTATACGTCGCTCGCACTTCGGCTGGAGGAAATGAATGAAGTTCAAGAAGACGCTGATTAATTTTATCTTTCCACCCACCTGCCCCCTGTGCGGGGACGTAATCGCGGGGGGACGGGATGCGGTATGCGGGGAGTGCCGCCCGATGATTGAATATCCGCGCGAGCCGTTGTGCCTCAGATGCGGATGCGAAATCACGGATGCAGAGCAGGAGCTGTGTGCCGATTGCAGTAGTCATACAAGAAGCTATGTGAAGGGATTCCCGGCAATGAAATACCAGTATCCGCTTGATGAGAGCATTGCAGCGTTCAAATATCATAATGAACGGGAGCATGCAGTGTTCTATGCAAATGAGATTGTGCGGCGGCATGGGAAGACACTGCTTGGTCTGGGAATCGATGCGATGATCCCGATTCCGGTGCATAAGAAGAAATTACAGAAGCGGGGGTATAATCAGGCGGAGGTGCTGGCGGCAGCGCTTTCAGACCGGCTGTCAATCCCGGTGGAGACAGAGCTATTGGTACGGGCGGTGAATACTGAACCGCAGAAGAGCCTGGATCCGGAACATCGGGAACAAAATCTAAAAAAGGCTTTTCAGTGTACGAAAAAAAGTGTAAGCTATAAGAAGGTTCTGCTGGTAGATGATATCTATACGACCGGGGCTACGATCGAAGCGTGTACAAAATGTCTGCATGCAGCGGGAATCCCGGAAGTATATTATACGAGCGTTGCCATCGGGACCGGAGCATAAACGGAGGTAGAGAGCATGGAACTGATGAATTGTAGAAATTGTAAGAAATTATTTAATTATATTGCGGGGGAGAAGCTGTGCCCGGCATGTAAGGCTCTGATGGAGGACAAATTCCAGGAAGTTAAGCGTTACATTGAGGAGAATCCGCGGGAGAACATCAACCAGGTTGCGGAAGCGTGTGGCGTATCGATCCGTCAGATCAAGAACTGGGTGCGGGAAGAACGTCTGTCGTTTACGGAGGATTCGCTTGTCGGATTGGAGTGCGAGCGCTGTGGCAAGATGATCCACAGTGGAAGATTCTGTAAGGAATGTGCAGGCGGACTGGCAGACGCGATGACTAACGCATACCGGAGAGAGCGTCAGACACCGATCCGCAAGACAGCGACCGGTAAGATGCGGTTTCTGGATTAAATCATACGCAGTTAAAACAAAACGGAAGTATCAACATAATATGACAGGTATAGAAGAATCCCTTCTGCCGGCAAAACAACCGGCAGGAGGGATTTTTGCGTAACAGGAACGCCATTTTTTACAAATAAAGGGTTATGATACAGATAAAACTTCCGATAAACTTATTGAAGAATTTTGATCTTAAACTGAAAATCTCTCGAGATCAGAGGGAAGGAGGAGAGAACGATGAGAATTGGAACGTATAACATGGTCAGCCAGATATATGGAAATACTGGCGCGAAGAAGACAAAGTCCGCAGGCACGGCAAATGCCGGAAGCTTTCTGGATCAGGTATCTTTGTCAAGCACGGGGAAGGATATGCAGACCGCGAAGACAGCACTTGCGGATACACCGGACGTACGGGAATCAAAGATTGCAGAACTGAAGGAACGTGTGGCGAATGGTACCTACGATGTGAGCGTGGATGATTTTGCACAGAAGCTATTAGAGGCAGCAGACAGAAACAATTAGATGATTGCATGGCAGGATGAGGAACAGGCATGGCGAGTATAATTGAGAACCTGATTACAGAATTGAATGATGAATATACCTTGTATGAGCAGCTTCTACAGGTATCGATGGAGAAGACTTCTGCCATTGTGTCGAACGACCTGGACCGGTTGGGCGAGACAACACAGAAGGAACAGGTGCTTGCGGACGCACTTGCAAGCGTGGAGCACAGACGGCGCGAGACGATGGGCAATGTTGCGAACATATTAGGCAGGCGACCGGATGATGTGACCGTGATGGATGTGGTTACATTTCTGGAAGGACAGCCGGAATTCCATGATCCGCTGCTTGCAATCAATGAGAAGCTGGCGAAACTGGCGAAGAAGGTCCGGGAGGTTAACGGACATAACAAGGTTCTGATTGAAGAGGCATTAGAGATGATCGAATACAACATCAACCTGATGCAGAATCTGAACCGTGCGCCGGAAACCGCAGAGTATTCCCGCGAGATGTTCAAGGGAAACGGTGCGTATGCGGGAACTCCTGATCAGCCGGGACGATTCGACGTACAGAATTAAGTATTACAAAGCATTTTTGACAGAAAAACCAGAAGGAGCATATGCGATGGCAGGAACCATGGGAAGGCTTGCAATCGGCGTGACCGGACTACAGACAAGTCAGTATGCGCTGAATACAACCGCACACAATTTAACAAATACACAGACAGAAGGGTATACCAGACAGCAGGTGCTTCTGACGGATATGGCTTATAACAGAGTATCCACAGCCTCGTACTACACGAACACCGTCGGACTCGGTGTTGTGACAGCACAGATACGGCAGGTGCGCGACCAGTTTGCCGACGAGACTTATCGCCGGGAAAGCGGCCGGATGAGTTATTATAAGGCACAGTATGAGACTGTTTCAGAGATAGAGAATTATTTCGGAGAGTTAGAGGGCAAGGATTTCAACACGACACTGAACGATTTCTGGACTTCACTGCAGGAGCTTCAGAAGGAGACGAACAGTATCGTAACAAGAAGCTCCTTTATCTCCAATGCGCTGACATTCGTTGACCGCGTACAGACGGTACGTTCAAGTCTGATCGAATACCAGCGTAACCTGAACACGGAAATTAAAGACCAGGTCAAGACGATCAATGATCTGGCTGATACAATATTAGATCTCAACCAGCAGATCCTGGCGGTTGAGGCGGCAGATATCGAGAATGCAAACGACCTGAAGGACAAACGAAACCAGGCACTCGACCAGCTGTCGAAGCTTGTGAATACCGAGACGGTTGCGAATACGAACGGAACGGTGGAGGTCTATGTCGAGGGACGATGCCTTGTGACACTTGGCAGGACCTACAAGATCACAACCCAGAAGGTATGCGAGAATGAGCAGTACCAGAAGAACTATAATTTCACCGGATCCTCGACGGACTTCCTGATGCCGATCTGGCAGGAGGATGAGAGCGCCGTGTTCAACATCGACCGGGTGCCGACCGCAGACAGCGGGGATGATATCGGATCACTGCACGGGCTTTTGATGTCGCGCGGTTATTTCATCAGTAATTATACAGACGTTCCGACGAAACCGACAAAACCGCTGGAGAAAGACTTCGCCAATCCGGCAGACTATCAGACTGCGATGGCAGATTATGAGAACAATCTGAACAAGTACACGAAAGATCTGGAGTATTTTAACACTTATGTGGAGCCGTATACCGTAGCGAATCTGGAGGCACAGTTTGATGTTATGGTACACGCAATCGTGACACAGATGAACGACACGCTCTGCCCGAACAAGACAGTTACGCTGGCAGATGGAAGCACCGTGAAGGTGCTTGATACGGATGCGGCAGGTATCGGTATGGGACAGGGGAATGAATACCCGGGAACCGAGCTTTTCGTCCGGAACAGCCAGCCACGTTATACAGAGAAGACGCTTACCCTCGCAGATGGCACAACGGAGACGTTTCAGGTCTACAACGAGGAGGATCCGAAGGATTTTTATTCGCTGTATACGATTGGTAATCTGAAGGTAAATGAAGAGCTTCTGCAGAATCCGTCTTTGCTCCCACTCTCGCGTGTGTCGGGAGAGGAGGCTCAGACGGTTGCAGATGCCCTGCTTGATAAATGGAACCAGAAATTTGCGACAGTCAGCCCGAATTCACTGGTGGAATGCAATTACAAGGACTATTACGCAGGCATGATGGATGATCTGTCGGACCGCGGTTATACATACGATGCTATGGCAAAGACCGGGGAACAGGCCGTCACAGATGCCGGAAATGCACGGCAGCAGCTGCTTGGCGTATCCTCCGACGAGGAATTGTCAGGCATGATCCGGTTCCAGCATGCGTACAACGCTTCATCCAGGTATATCAACACGGTATCCGAGATGATCGCATATCTGATCGAGAAGCTGGGTGCATAAGCATAAAGAAGAAGGAGTGGGAATATGCCATCAACATTTTTAGGATTAAATACAGGACTTTCCGGCCTGTCATATTTTCAGACAGCGTTAAATACAACCGCACATAATATCTCGAATGCGGATACGACGGGCTATTCCAAGCAGACAGTGCAGGCTTCTGCGTCGGACGCACTCCGGTTGAAGAAAAGCTATGGTATGATGGGAACCGGTATCACAGCATCCGCAGTAGAACGGGAACGGAACACTTATTATGACGTGAAATACTGGTCCGCGAATGCAAAGTACAGCCAGTACAATACGCAGCATGCGAATCTGGAGCAGCTGCAGACATATATGAACGAGATGACGTCGGAAGCCGGATATACAAAGTGGATGTCAGAGCTTTCGAACGCCATGCAGGATCTGTCGGCAAAACCGGCGGATTATACGACACGTATCTCATTTGCACTGACTGCGGATTCCTTCACAGATATGGTGAACGAATTATCGAGCAATTTCCAGAGTACACAGAAGACGATTAACGATGAGGTAGAACTTGCCGTCAGCGAAGTAAATTCTCTGGCGAAGCAGATCTACGAACTGACACAGGAGATCATGACCATCGAGCTGAAGGGTGGAAATGCAAACGACCTGCGGGATAAGCGCGGCGTATGTATAGATAACCTCACCCAATACGTAAATGCCGATGTGGATGAACGTTCTATCATGTACGGCGTCGGGACCGATCAGGTGGAGTCGAATGCGAAGACGATGTGTATCCGTGTGAACGGAGAAATCCTGGTGGATGAGCTTGGGTTCAACGAACTCACGGTTGTTCCGCGGGAGCAGCGCGTGAATCAGAATGACCAGGATGGCTTAGTCGATATCTACTGGAAGAATGCCGATGGCACAGCCGGTGAACGGTTCGATGTAACGAATACAACCGGACGGATCGCAGGTCTGATCAATATCCGTGATGGAAATAACGGCGAGATATTCTCGGGCACGACAACGGCAGTATCGGACAATCCGGCAGAAGTACGGGTCGATCCGGCGAAGCCGATTGCTATGAAGAATCTCAATATTCCATCCGAAGGTACGATCACACTGAACGGCAAAGAATATCTCTATGATGGCTGGACGGCAGAGTATGATGCAGATGGGAATCTGAATCATTTCACATTCAAGAACATGACGATGATGGATGAGAAGAATGCGGAAGTGACTGCTATTTTCCCGACGACAGGAATCGTTGGAGCAGCTGCACAGATCGGTACGAAGAATATGACGAAAGGAATCCCATACTATCAGTCACAACTGAACGAACTGGTGCGTGTGTTCTCCCGCTATATGAACGATCTGACAAGTTCCGGTGTCGATGCAGAAGGAAATCCGGGACTTGACGCATTTACAGCAGAGAATCCGGCAGGTGGGGATTTTGTACTGAAGGGAAGCATGCAGGGAACCGGCACAATCTCTTCTTCTGATAGTACCTATTACCGGCTGACGGGGCTTAACTGGGAGCTGAATTCCGAGTGGAAGGTTGACCCGAAGAAGATCGTTGTATCCTATAAGGAAGATATCGAACAGGGAAATGTGGAAGCACAGGATATCCTGCAGAAGATGATGGCAGGATTGACGGATCCCAAGATGTTCCAGCAGGGAAATATATCCCAGTTCATGCAGGCATTTACAACGAATCTGGCTGTCGACACGAAGAAGAACGAAGTGTTTGCGGCGAATCAGGATGATATCCGGTACACAATCGATAACCAGCGGGCATCGGTATCGGGTGTAGATAAGAATGAGGAGGCGAGCAGCCTGACGAAGTTCCAGGAGCTTTACCGGCTGGCGTCCAAGGTCATATCCGTGTTAAACGAAGTATATGACAAGTTGATTAATGAGACAGGTGTATAAAGCCTTGGCTTTGAGGAGGCAGTAGTATGAGAATTACGAATCAGATGATATCCAACAATTCCCTGCGGAATATGCAGAAGACGATGATGAATGTCGACAACCGTACAACGCAGATGGAGACAGGAAAGAAAATTACAAAGGCGTCCGAAGATCCGGTTATAGCGGTACGGGCATTGAAGTTAAGGACGATGGTCAGCCAGCTCGAGCAGTATAAGGATAAGAACATCGGCGATGCCGAGTCCTGGCTGAAGATTACGACAACATCCCTGGACAATATCACGAAGCGTCTGGAGGATATCCAGAGCTATTGCACACAGGGCTCGACAGATTCGTTCAAGACATCTGACCGGAGTGCGATCATTGACGTACTCAAGGAGATGCAGGATATGATCAACAGCGAAGGAAATTCCACCTACGCAGGCCGTTATATCTTCACGGGATTTAAGACGGACCGTTCGCTTGCATTTAACGAGACCGATGACGTATCGAAGTATTCCTATCGTATCACCCAGCACATGACACCGGATGATCTGGACATGAAGACCGTCGTATTAAATGGCGTAGACTATACGAAGGTTGATGACTATATCGGTGGAACGGAGAATTATGTGAAGATTGACAAGCAGCAGGTGTACCGCCTGAACCTCGCCTATGAGGGAATCAATCGGAAGGACAGTCAGGGCAATACAGCTCTTAGCCTGAAAGCACAGGATGCTGCCGGAAATACAATCGATCTGTCCGGATTCACACAGACAGTTAAGACGACGAAGGATTCCGCAACGTATTATCAGGTAGGACCGGACGATATCAATATCATTGAGGAGACCGGAGAGATCATCTTCGGCGAGAATGTGTATAACACCTTGAAGCAGGCAGATGATATCGTAGTTGATTACGCCAAAAATAAATTCGAAGCCGGTGATCTCCGGCCGGAGCATTATTTTGACTGTACGCAGTTTACAGAGCAGAGCGACGGAACGACGAAGGAAGTTACCTATGATACTTACGAAAAAGCACAGGGAATCTATTACGAGGTGAACTTCAGCCAGAATATTCAGGTGAATACCGAAGGAAAAAGATCATCAACGATGATATGAGTAACAACATCAATGATCTGATCTATGCATTGCAGGAGCTTGACGCGGCGGAGAAGACGCAGACAAAGCTCAAAAACATGCTTGCAGACAGCCAGTATGCATCGAACGATACAGCGGTAAAGCAGATCAATGCGATGCTCGAAGATGTCAATGTGGAGATCGCAATCAAGAAAGAGACAATGCAGAAGACATTTGCGAAGAATATTACGAACTTCCAGGGGTACATGGATGAGGTATCGGCCATCCAGTCTGACGTCGGAAGCCGCATGACGAAGCTCGATATGATCAAGACGCGTGTGACGGAGCAGTACAGCACATTCAAGGATTTGAAATCAGAAAATGAGGATGTGAGCACGGAAGAGGCAGCGTTGAACTTTAAGGAAGCGAATGTCGTATATGAGGCGGCACTTGCAGCCACGAGCAATCTGATCCGTGCATCGCTGTTGGATTATTTGTAGGAGGGGTAAAATATGGTAGCAGAAACAAGATTATTTGGAACAGTCGACATCGCGGAGGACAAGATCCTGGAGTTCCCGATGGGACTGATTGGTTTCGAGAATTTAAAGAAATTTGCAATTATTTATGACAGCGACCGCGAGCAGCGCTCGAAGATCAGCTGGTTACAGTCGATGGAGGAGCCGGCACTGGCACTTCCGATTATCCATCCATCGGAGCTGATCGAAGATTACGGACCGATCGTGGAGGATGAGCTGATGAAGAATATCGGAGATCCGGCAGATGCGGATATTCTGATGTTCGTTACATTGTCGATTCCTTCGGACTTAACGAAGATGACAGCGAATCTGAAGGCTCCGATCATCATCAACACAGAGGGCAGAAAAGCCATCCAGGTGATCGTGGAGAACGAAGATTATAAGGTGAAATTCAATGCCTACGAGGCAATCCAGAAGATGAAAGAAAAGGCAGGTGAGTAATATGTTAGCACTATCCAGAAAACAAGGCGAATCTATCGTGATAGGCAATAACATTGAGATCACTGTGCTCGAGGCGAAGGGCGATCAGGTCAAGATCGGTATCTCCGCGCCGAAGAGCGTGCCTGTCTACCGTAAGGAAATCTACGCACAGATTCAGGAAGAAAACCGCGAAGCTGTGGCAAATCTCGACGTAGAAAGTTTGAAAAAACTCTTATAAAGTGGTAAAGTATGAGTGATTAGTTGACGATACAACTAGTAGGAAACTATAGGCGTATGCCGTTCATGGATGGAAGGCATACAAGGTTCACGCAAGGAGGCGTATAGATTATGGGAATGGATGGAATCGGAGGCGTAGGAGCCTTAAATGTAAGTTCACACACAAGAGTGACACGTCCGCAGTCTGAGACGGTGGATGTGAACACAGGCAGTACCGCCGGACAGCAGCAGGTACAGGTTGCAAGCTTACCGCCGATCGGTGGAAAGGGCAACAGCAATAACAACGGTCAGCCGGGACAGCAGCAGGATCGAGGTGCGGTACAGACGGATCAGGAAGTTGCACCGGACAAGATCAAGGCAGCAGTCGATGATCTGAACAAGACGGTAAAGCAGGCAAGTCCGCTTCATCACACCCAGCTTAGCTTCAAGTATCATGAGGATACAAACCGGATTTCCATTACCGTTACAGATAGTGACACCGATGAAGTCATCCGTGAGATTCCGCCGGAGAAGACACTCGATATGCTTGCAAAGGCATGGGAGATGGCAGGACTTCTGGTTGATGAGAGAAGATAGAGGAGAACACCGTCACGAACGACGTGAGTGATTTAGGATGGGTTCGACGAACTGCCGCCGAGCGAATGCGAGGGGCGATACCTTGAACAGGAGGAATCAATATGGCAATGCGTATGACAGGTCTCGCATCCGGTTTGGATACCGAGAGCATGGTGAAAGAACTGGTCAGTGCCAGCTCTGAAAAAGTAAATAAAATCAAACAGAAAAAGCAGGATGTTGAGTGGAGGAAGGAGATCTGGAGCGGACTCAATACGAAGATTTATAACTTCTACAAGACAGAGCTTTCTGCATTCAAGACTGTAAGTAGCTACAATGCGAAGAAAGCAGTGGCAAGCGATGAGACAAAGGTGTCTGTCAGCGTCGGAGCAAATGCTTCAAACGGTACACATTCGGTATCCGTAGAGCAGACCGCATCTTCTGCATATCTGACGGGGGACAATATCAAGATAAAAGGGAATTCCTATACCAGATACAATGACGCAGGACTTGCTACAAAGTTTGCGGATATGACAGATGCGTCCGGACAGAATCTGAGTCTGGCAGGACAGAAGATCTCTATCTCCGATGGAACCAACACGGTGGAATATGAGCTTGGCGGAACCGGGACAGATGGTGTTGCATCCCTTTCCGAATTGAACGAGAAGCTTGCGAAGGAAGAGAACTTCAAAGGCTTGTCTGCAAGCATTAAGGACGGAAAGCTGACATTCACGAACACAACCGCGAAAACAGCAGATGATGGCAGCAAGAGTGGAACAACTTATACTGTGAAGGCAGATGCACTTGGCATCGATGGTACCGTCGGTTACGACAAGGATGCAGCAGCCGGAAATACCGTGAGCGCTGCATTTACCGCGAAGGTGGCAAATAACTTTACAAGCGCAGATATCTCGGGAACCACGAAATTAGCGGATCTTGGAATCAAGGTTGGAACAACATTCTCAGTCAATGGCAAGGATTTTGTTGTAGATGACAAGTCAACGATCAATGATTTCACGACAGCTGTTTCCAAGATGGGTGTCTCTGCAAGCTTTGATGCCGCACAGGGAAGATTCTATGTCAATGCATCGAAGACCGGTGCTGCCAATGATTTCAATATCACATCGAGTGATGCGAGTGCATTGGAGGCACTGGGACTTGGCAGTGGTTCTAAGAAGGTGGATGCAAGAGATGCCATCATCTATTATAACGGCGTCAAATACACGGGTGACAGCAACACGATGACTATCAACGGCATGACCATCACTGCAAAGGCAAAGACCGATACAGATGTGAATGTCGAAGTATCTGCAGATACAGATGCCGCTTATAATAACGTCAAGAAATTCGTGAAGGCTTATAATGAGCTGATCGATGAGATGAACAAATACTATAGTGAGAAGGATGCCGGGTATGATGCCTTAACAGAGGATGAGAGAAGCAAGCTGTCCGACACGCAGATCGAGAAGTGGGAAGAGAAGGCAAAGCAGGGATTGCTGCGCCGGGATTCTACATTGCAGACATTGCTTTCTGACATGCGTACCATGCTGAACAAGGGCGTACAGGTGACACTTGCAGATGGCAGCACAAAGACGATGTCGCTTGCATCGATCGGTATCGTGACAGGTGATTATACGGAGAATGGTAAATTGCACATTCTGGGTGACGAAGATGATGAAAATTATGCGTCACAGGAAAACAAGCTTCGCGCGGCACTTGAAGGAAATGACAACTTAGTCAGCCAGATTATCGGTGGAACGACAGACAATAAAGGCGTTGGAACACAGATGTATGATTATCTCAGAAAATCTATGACGCGAATCGAGGGTGTCCGGAGTACACAGACCTTCTACAACGACAAGACACTTGACAGTGAAATCGACGATTATGATGATGAGATTGACAAGTGGGAAGAGAAGCTGCAGAACTTAGAGGATAAGTATTACAATCAGTTTTCCAAGATGGAAGCTGCGATGGCGAAGATGCAGAGCCAGCAGTCCTATCTTTCGTCTTTATTCGGAAGCTGATGGACTACAGTTTAAAGACAGCGGCAGATAGAAATATAACTATATTTTAGAAACAGGATAGATAAAAGACATGACGTCTCCGCGTATATGAGCCGGGGACGTCGGTTATTCGGAGGGGTAGAACATGGCATATAATATGGCGGCAAAAGCGTATGAAACAAGAAAAGTCGAGACAGCAACACAGGCGGATCTTACTTTGATGCTTTATGAAGGTGCTGTGAAATTCTGCAATATTGCAGTGACGGCACTGGAGAAGAAGGATTATGAGAAGACGAATACGAATATCCAGAAGTGCCGGAATATTATAGTAGAGCTTACCTCAACGCTGGATATGAAATATCCGGTGGCAGAGGACTTCAAGCGGATGTATGACTATATCTTTGCACTTCTGACCGAGGCGAATATGAAAAAAGATATGGACATCTTAAACCGTGCGCTCGGAGAGCTGCACGATATGCGTGATATCTGGAAGGAAGTTATGAAACGTGCGCGGGGACCACAGCTTACTTTGAGTTAGGAGGCAGACATGGATCAGATCGGAACTTATGTGAAGATTCTGCGGGAGTCTCTAGAACGCAAGAGGCGGTATCTAGAGGAGATACTCGCGCTTACAAATAAACAAGCAGAGCTTGCCGCGGAAGAGAAGTTCCGGGAAGATGCGTTCGCTGAGCTGGTAGACCAAAAGGAGATACTGATTGGTAATATTAATGAAGGAGATAAAGGATTTTCTTCTGTATATGACCGTGTGAAGCAGGAGATACAGGCGGATCCAATGCGCTACCGGGAAGAATTGCAGGCAATCCAGAATCTGATCCGTCAGTGCGTAGATCTGGGAATGCAGATTGAGGCAGTCGAGGAACGGAACCGTGCGGCGATGGAACAGGTCTTTGCCACGAAGTTTCGGGGCGTGCGTCAGGTCAAGCAGTCGAAGACGGTTGCGAACAAGTATTATAAATCGATGGCGAATGGCATGGTGAATGATTCCCTGCTCTATGATCAGAAAAAATAATTTTTATAAAAATAATAAAAAGAGGGTTAAGGATATGAATCCTTGTCCGATATATAAGGTGTAAGGAACAAACAAGTTCCTGTGAACAAGGTTATTACCCAAGCGGGTTCTAACATACATACTATACACGGGGCGGTGCCCTAGTACTTCTCGCAAGGACGCGGGAATAAATTCAAGGAGGAATTATTATGGTAGTACAGCACAATTTGCAGGCAGCAAACACAAACAGAATGTTGGGACAGAATGTTAAGGCAGTATCTAAGTCAACTGAGAAGTTGTCTTCCGGATACCAGGTTAACAGAGCAGCAGACGATGCAGCAGGTCTTTCCATCAGTGAGAAGATGAGAAATCAGATTCGTGGTATCAATCAGGCTGTTAAGAACTCTGAGGACGGTGTTTCCCTGATTCAGACAGCAGAAGGTAACATGAACGAGATCCACAGCATCCTTCAGCGTATGGGTGAGCTTGCTACAAAGGCAGCCAATGATGTAAATGCTTCTGATGATCGTCAGGCTATCGATGATGAGATGACACAGCTTAGAGATGAGATTAATTCTATTGCTAAGAAGGCAGCGTTCAACGGTACAAAGCTTCTGACAGGTTCTTTCAAGGACAAGCAGCTTCAGGTAGGTGCAGTTGCAGGTGAGAACATGTCAATCACAATCAGCTCAATGACAGCTACAAGCATCGGTGTAAATGCTCTTAAAGTATCTTCACACAAGGTTGCAGCATCCGCAATGACAGCTATTTCAAAGGCTATCAAGGATGTATCTACAGCTCGTTCTAAACTGGGTGCTATTCAGAACCGTCTGAACTACACGATCAACAATCTGGAGAACTACTCTGAGAACCTGACAGCAGCTGAATCACAGATTCGTGATACAGATATGGCTACTGAGATGACAAACTACACGAAGAACAACATTCTTCAGCAGGCAGCTCAGTCTATGCTGGCTCAGTCAAATCAGTCTACACAGGGCGTACTCTCATTACTTCAGTAATTGAAATATTATTGACAAAATACGGCTGGCTCTATATGGGCCAGCTTGTTTTGTTTCAGGAGGAATTATATGCAGTTTCCACATACATATTTTGAAGATGAAATCCGGGAAGGATTCTATATTACGGGAGCCATGAAGCGTGCATGGGCAGCGCAGCTCGAGGTGCTCGAAGAGATTGACAAAGTCTGCAAGAAACACAATATCCGTTGGTTTGCAGACTGTGGCACGCTGCTTGGCGCAGTCCGGCACAGAGGTTATATTCCTTGGGACGACGATATGGATATCTGCATGCTTCGTCCGGATTATATCAAGTTCAATCAGGTGGCAGAACAGGAGCTTCCGAAGAGTTTTGTTGTATTGAATATGCATAAAGAGGAACTGTATCTCGAATATATGACGCGCGTGACGAATGGACATCGTCTGAATTTCGACTCGAATTATCTGGAGAAATATCATGACTGCCCATATGCAACCGGTATTGATATATTTGTGCTTGATTATATAGCAGAGGATGAGGAAGAAGAGAAAGAACGGAAAGCTTTAGCAACTTTGATCATGGCAGCAGGGGATGAAATAAAGGAAGACAACAGTAATATAGGAGAGTATGAAGATGTTTTGAAGCAGATAGAAGAACTCTGCTTAGTAGAATTTGATTATACACAGTGTATCAGGCAGCAACTGTTTCAGGCAGGAGAGAAAGTATTTTCCCTGTATGCAAGCAAGGGTGGCAGCCATGTAGCGCTCATGCCATATTGGATATACTTCGATAATCACCTATACCCGGCAGAATATTTTGATACGACAGTTATGGTGCCATTCGAGACTACGAAGATTCCGGCGCCGGCGGCATACGATGGTGTGCTGCAGATTGAATATGGGGATTATATGAAGATTGTAAAAAGCGGGGGTGTACACGATTATCCGTTCTTTACAGGGCAGGAAGAGCATTTGAAAGCACTGGTATCGCCATATCCGTTTGAGTATCATTTCTCCAAGGATGATTTAGATCTAAGTCACAGACAGAAGAAGGAGAAGCCGTATGAGGCAGCGATACAGCTCGCAGGCCTTATGGAAGAGGCTCATAACATGCTTCTGAAAGTAGTTGCGGGGAGACAATATACGGAAGCGGTACAGCTTCTGTCAGTCTGCCAGGAAAGCGCTGTCCAGATAGGTAATCTGTTGGAAGAACGATTGGGCGAAGGGACAGAACCTGTAAAGCTTCTGGAACAGTATTGTGAATTGCTATATCAGATAGGCGAATTGACAGGTCAGGCCGTGGAACAGGGTGTTGGAATTGATGTGGATGATCTGGCAGGTGTATTGACAGAAATCGCAGATGGGTTCAAAGAATGTGTGGAGCGATGTGTACCGAAGAAGCGTGTGTTGTTCCTGGCATACAAAGCATCCAACTGGAAGGCGTTTGACAGTGTATGGCGGAGAGAAAAAGAGGAAGTGGGGACGGAAGTGACGGTGCTTCCGATTCCGTATTATCTGCGGGATGCGCAGGGTGCGAAGAAGGAAGCTTATTACGAGGGTATGCAGTATCCGGACTATCTCGATGTGCAGGATTATCAGACCTATGATATCGAGAAGGTGCATCCGGATATCATCTTTATCCAAAGCCCGTATGACAGCTATAACTACACGACTTCCGTGGCTCCGCAGTATTATTCTTCTGTGATCAAGAATTATACAGACAAGCTGATCTATATCCCGTGGTTCAAGGTGGATGTGCCAAGTGAAGAGAATCAGAAGGCACGGAAGGTGATGGATTATTACTGTCGTATGCCGGGTGTTGTGCATGCAGACCTGACGATTGTACAGTCGGAGGCTATGCGGCAGGCGTATATTGATTATCTGACAGAGTTCGCCGGGGAAGATACACGGGGAATCTGGGAGACTAAAATTCGCGGAGATGGCTCCCCACTTGATGATGCCGAACGATATGAGCGGGAGCAGGAACGGGAAGAATATCTGCGGAATATGCCATCGAACTGGAAGAACATGATCTGTCGTGCAGATGGCAGCAGGAAGAAGATTATCCTGTATGGCACGAATGTGGCAACATTGATGCAGCATGGCGGTGCAACGATTGATAAGATTCGAAGAAGCTTGAAAATATTTGAAGAAAGCAAGGAAGATGTGGTACTATTATGGAGACCGCATCCGCTCTTCGGGCAGGCGGTCGAGAAGGCATGTCCGGAGCGAATCGAAGAATATCGGTCGATTGTCCGAAATTATCAGGAACAGACATGGGGGATCTATGATAATACACAGGATAGTGAGCTTGCAATCCATGTGTGTGATGCATATTACGGAGATTCCGATAGCCTGGCGCATAAATGTGAAGTACTTAAGAAACCGGTTATGATAGAGAATGTAGATGTATAGGTAGAAGTGGTTTGGGGAACAAGCGAGAAAGGGGTTATGTACTATGTTTGAATTGAATGCATCCATGATGTGTGCGAATTTTGGAAACCTGGAGAAAGAAGTGAAGGAATTGGATGCGGCGGGAATCAATTCTTTCCATATCGACATCATGGACGGACGATATGTAGGGAATTTCGCGATGTCGCTCTATGATATGGCATATATCGCATCGGCAACGACAACACCGCTGGATGTCCATCTGATGATCGAGCATCCGAACAACAATATCCAGATGTTCCTGAATCGCCTTCGAAAAGGTGATACGGTATACATCCATCCGGAAGCGGAGTATCATCCATCTACGACGTTGCAGAAGATTATAAATGCGGGCATGATACCGGGGATTGCAATCAATCCGGGAACAAGTATCGAGACGGTATATGAGATGTTACATATCGTGGACAAGGTGCTTGTCATGACCGTGAATCCGGGGAATGCCGGACAGATGTACCTGCCTTATGTCGGTGAGAAAGTAGAACGCCTGGTATCTATGAAAGAAGAAATGGGCGTCAAGGTCTACTGGGATGGTGCCTGTGGCAAGGATAAGATCGAGGAATTTGCACCGAAGGGTGTCGATGGGTTCGTACTGGGTACGACGGTTCTATTCGGAAAGGACCGCCCATATGGCGATATCCTGCGTGAGATACGGGAGATTGGATAGAGACATGAACATTGCAATTATATTAGCAGGAGGAACCGGAACCAGACTTGGCGCGGATATCCCGAAGCAGTATATACAAGTAAATGATAAGATGATTCTGACATATGTGCTTTCAACCTGTGTGCAGGCGCCGGAGATCGATAGAATACGGATAGTCTGTGCAGATATGTGGGAGGACGATATCGAAGCGGATATCCGAAAACACCTGACAGCCTCGACTTGGAAAGAAATATTCATGGGATATTCCGAGCCGGGAGACAACCGGCAACTATCTATCTTGCATGCGTTGGAAGATATTGAAGAGGATATTAGAACAGGACGCATAGTGTCCAAAGATGTCAATGTCATGATCTGTGATGCTGCGCGACCGAATCTGACGATGCAGATGATAAGCGATTGCTTTGCGGCGTTACCAGGGAAAGATGGAGTAATGCCGGTACTTTCGATGAAGGATACCATCTATCAAAGTGCGGATGGAAAGATAATCACCAGTACGCTTTGTAGAGAGGAATTATTTGCCGGACAGGCACCGGAAGTGTTTCGATTTGTGCCATATTATGAGGCGTGCAAAGCGTTACTCCCAGATGATATCTACACAATCAATGGCTCGTCTGAACCGGCAATTCTGGCAGGAATGAAGATTGCCATGATACCCGGGGATGAGAAGAATTATAAGATCACAACACAGGGGGATCTGGAACGGTTTCGGGAAGATCGAAAATAATAGATATAAGTTTATAGATATGTGCATAAACGCTGGAGAAGATATCGAATTCTCCAGCGTTTGTTGGTTAAGCATTATATGTAAAATGTCGATATATCATATAGATGTATCGTGATTCATGACATGGAGGTCGGATGAGATATAACAAGGCTGATTCTGTGAGATTGTGCACGGAGTTGGCCTTTTTTATAAGGAGAACAATGGTATGAATGATGTTAATAAAGTGAAATATGAAATGTCGATAAATACTCTTGCGATGTGCGCAAATGATGAGGAAATTTGGATGGCACATGGAACATTGCCATTGCTTATGAAATATGATTTTAAAATTGATAAAATTACGATGGCAAGAGTTATTCCGTGTAACTTTGAAGGTAAGGTACCTCGGGCCTTGTTTAAGGCAATTTATCAAAAAGGGTCGGATATTTTCTTGATTCCTAATAATGCGAGAGAATTAATAATTTATTCAATTGGAAATGATCAATTTACATCTATTCCTATTGAAAATCCCCGTCAGAATATGTTTTGCGGTTGCTCAGCAAAAGAAAACAAATTATATTTTGTACCATATAAGTATCATAAAATGGTATCTTTTGATTTGGAAACACATGAAGTTGAATATCTTGCTGAATGGAAAAAGTATAATCAAGAACAACTATGTATAAATGATTTTTGTGAGTATAATCAAAAACTGATTTGTGTCATTTGGAATATGAATTTTTTGATGGAATATGATTTTGATAGGAAAAAATGGAATAAGATAGATATAAATACGAAAGAAGATGGATTTTCACAAATATGTAAAACAACGGATGAACTTTGTTTATACAATCCCAATCAGGGACATTTGTTACTTTTATCTCCAGAAAAATATTATATAAAAAAAACAAGTAAATTAGATATGGGAGATGCTTGTCTTTTCGAATGTATCAATAATAACGTTATCGTTGATTCAATTAATGAAAATACGTGGATGATTATTGACGATGAAATTAATTTAAAAAAATATACCAATACTGCAGAAAAAATAAGTACCGTATCAAAACCGCAATGGAAATTTGGGACATGGATAAATTATCATAATAAATATGAGATAGGAATTGATACGGAAAATCATTTGATAAAAATATTTAATGATAAAATAATAGTTAAAGAACTCATTTTGGAATCGGATGTTCTTGAACAAATCAAAAAAAGCAATGATATATATCATCTTATAAATTATGAAAACGAAATTTGTTTACTTCCAGGATTTATAGATGAAATAATAAAGTAATGTGAATATACAAAGCAGGAGGAAAAAATGGATAAATATATTATGTTTGGTGCTGGGAAAAATGCAGAAGAACTACTAAATAAAAGTAAAGGTATTTTTGAGTTTAGTTGTATTATTGACAATGATGAAAAAAAATGGGGACAAATAATAGATAACATTAAAATTTATTCACCACATTATTTGGAATCCATGCAATATTCTGGTGAAAATATTATAATTTCTGTATCAAATAAAAAATTTACAGCAGATATTTTTAATCAACTTCAAAGCATGGGATTTATATATAATGAAAACTTTTTCTTCGCACATGAGTTGTTGCCTATGGGATCGGCAGTACCAGGGCACGTCTCTGGCTATGTAGATTTACCCCAATTAGCAAATCCGATAAAAAGTTTTGATCCATCATCGCGACTTATAAGAATAGAAAATAAGGATTTTATTTTAAGATGTGTAAGTGATGAAAGTGTAGATAGATATAAAAAAATATATGAAAGATGTCGAGATGCAAAATTATTTGATAAATATATTGTTAATACAACGTGTTCGGGAAATACGTATGGGTTGCCATACAATCTTGTTCTAGAGCATGACTTTGTGACACCAATTTCTTATTGCTTTGAGTGGTCTCCAAAAATGTTTTTGGATTATACATTATTTATGACAGACATGCTATATGAACTATCAAAGGCTGATTTAGGTTTGTGCGATGGACATGCATTGAATGCGACTGTTTCAAAGGGAAATTTTATATTTTTAGATTTTGGAGCGTTAAAATTAGGGGTTACAAATAGAAATACTTTGATTGAGTTTATAAATACACATTTAATTCCTCTTGTCTTGTTTTCAAAAAAAGAGATGGAAAAGGCATATCTTCTCTTAAAAAATATGGGGCTTCAATTTACTTTAGCTGACATTCAGGGGTTTTTAAGTTCAGAAGAAATCAATGAAATTAGGGGGCTGTATAATCAAGCTATTAGAACGATTACACAGAATGATATATCAGAATTTATAAAAAAAATAAAAAATTGCATAAAACATTTTTCTTCTGTTAAGAAAAAAACACGCTGGGATGGATATCAAAATGATGAATGGGAGTGGTCAACAGATCAGAATAAATGGTCTACAAAAATGAAAAATGCAATCGCAATGATAGAAAAAACTCAACCGGAGACAATAACTGATTTAGCAGGAAATATGGGATGGTATGGATCGTATTTACATGAAAAATCAAAGTATTCGGTTATAATTGACATGGATTATAATTGTGTAGATTATTTGTGGGATAAGATTAGAAATTTGAAAATAAAGAATGTTATCCCAATTACTATGTCCTTATGCGCACCGACATTGGATTATTATCGTGATGAGATGATAGGCGAGACAGGAATTATTCCTTGGAGAGAAAAGGCAACAAGTCGTTTTAAATCGGAAATGGTGTTGGCATTTGCAGTTGTTCATCATCTTGCGTTTGCACAGCAATTAACGTTCGATGAAATAATTAGCCAAATTTTGTTGTTTACGAGTAAATATCTGATTATTGAGTTCGTAGAGCAGACCGACAAATATATAACTGATTTTTTAAAAACAGGGTTTGAATGGTACACAAAAGAAAATTTTGAAAAAGCATTAAAAAAGGATTTTGAAATAATTGATATAGAAAAATCTACGCCGGAAGAAACTAGGACACTTTATCTTTGTAGAAAAAAAAGGAGTTAATATGGAAAAAATAATAATATGTCCATTTACGTTAAATAATATAATTAATTATCATAGATTAAACAAAATAGGAAAGAATATTGTAGGTTTTTTTGATAATAATGTTTATCTTCATGGGAAAAAATATGGAAATGTAAAAATTGAAACACCTAGATTTGTTTCAGATACAAAAGTTGTAGTTTGCTCTGAAAAGCACTATGATGTAATAAAAAAACAGCTGCAAAATATTGGATATACACAGGATAATATTAAAAAAATTGATGATTTAGAAATTAGCAATATTGATAAAAATGATATAGTTAAAAATTTAGATTTAGAAAGCATATATAAATTGTTAGGGGATGGAGATGCGGGGACATATGTTAAAGCAAAAAAAATGGTATATTTTTCAAAATTGCTACCAAGTGTTTCGTTTCAGGAAATTGAAGGTCCAAGTCGCAAAGAAATTGTAAATGATATATGGGGGAAAAAACATATAGTATTAAAAAGATTAGAATTGGATTTAACATCAAGATGTACACTGAGGTGTAAAAATTGCTGTAATATGATGCAGTATTTTGAACATCCATCAGATATTGATTCTGACACAGTTATAAAAGATTATAATAGAATCATGGAACTAATAGATTGGACAGATGACATAATGTTGATAGGGGGAGAAACTTTTTTATATAGAGATTTGGCAAAGATTGTCAAAGCAATATTTCAAAACAAATTGACTTTACAAAAAGTCGGAATGGTTCGGGTATTAACGAACGGGACAGTGTTGCCATCGCAAGAAACCTTAAAAGAATTAGCTAGGCATAATTTGATTGTTGAAATCTCAAATTATGGAGAAAAAAGTAAAAAAATTGATGAGTTAATAGATTATTTAAATTCTTATGGAATAAAATATACGGTTCTAGATATTAAATGGTGGTCGTATGTTCAGCAATATGTTCCAGCTTCTCAATCAAAAACGAATGAACAATTATTGGAACTTCGTAAATCAGGTTGTGTAACTTTGTGTAGGGTAGTTGATCAGGGGAAATTTTATTTGTGCTGTAATTTAAAATCCTTAATATTATTAGATGCATTACCAAAACATGCAAGGGATTGTTATATAAATATTTATGATGAGGATGCTAAGGGAGAAATAATACAGTATTTAAACCATGAAAATATGATGCCAAAAGCCTGTTCGTGGTGTACAGGGTGCTCATTAGAAGATTGGAATAATAGTAGAATCCCTGTTGCGGAACAGTCAAAAAAGGTGTTGCCATATAGAAAATATGAGGAGTA
Organism: uncultured Clostridium sp.; assembly: GCA_900553925.1. Lineage (GTDB taxonomy): Bacteria > Bacillota > Clostridia > Lachnospirales > Lachnospiraceae > Coprococcus_C. The sequence continues at coordinate 952 of USFH01000009.1, read as the reverse complement.
GTACAATGGATAAAAAAGCGGTATATGTGATTTTTGGATCGGGAAATTATGGGCAACGTGCATTGCAATTATTAGGAAATGAAAATATTGCATTTTTTATAGACAATGATTTTAATAAACAAGGTGCATTGTTGGATGGAATTCAAATTATATCCTTTGAGCAAGCATTATTGAAAATAAGAGATCACGTGATTGTAATAGCTGTTTCTGATTTGTATTATAAAGAAATTCAGGTGCAATTGGAACGAGTGGGAATAACAAGATATATATCATTAAAGGAAATTCAGCAATCTATTACAAAACAAAAGATATTATCGAGACCTGATTTTATACAAATATATAAGAAAAATATGTGTTGGATTAAAATGCACACATTAAATAATTTAGGAATTGTTAATAATTCTACTTTAATAAAACCATATCCAGAGGTTACAGGATATTATATTCCTTCGTTAATCCGTTGGGGGTATAGAGAATTGGCGGTACAGTATGCAAATTGGCTTATGGACATCCAAAAGACGGATGGTTCATGGTATGATACCGATGATCAATCGGCTTATATTTTTGATTCAGCTCAAATACTGAAGGGTTTACTTGCAATATTGGATATTCATCCGGATAAGAAACGTGTGGAAAAGGCAATCAGGGATGGCGCTGATTGGATATTAAGTTGTATGACACCCGAGGGACGATTAGTAACACCAGATGAGACTTGTTGGGGAAGTGACGAAGATACTTGTTCAGAGTTAATTCATACATATTGTCTAAGTCCTATTATTGAAGCTGGAAAAAGATTGGATAATGATGAGTATATCCAAAAAGCACATCTTTCATTGGAATATTACAAAAGGCGATATGAAAATAAAATATTAAACTTTAGTTTGCTTTCTCATTTTTATGCTTATGTAGTTGAAGCTATGCTTGATCTTGGCGAAGTTGATATGGCGAGACA
>USFH01000008.1 GCA_900553925.1 uncultured Clostridium sp. | reverse complement strand
ACCGGAAGTCCGAAGGATGGATTCGCGGTCAGCAGTTCGACCTCAGCCCCCAATATTGTAAAGATCGAGGGCCCGAAGAGTGCGGTTGAGAAAATTACGGATGTGAAGGCATTGGTAGACGTTACCGCCAAAGGTGCCAGCTTTGATACATCGGCACAGATTAAGATCTACGATGCGTACGGAGAAGAGATCAAGAACGATAAGATTACGCTGGATACAGAGATAGTGAAGGTAAATGTAGAGATTTATGCAACCAAGAGTGTGGAGATTTCCGTTAATCTGAGAGGAACGCCGGGGGATGGATATGGCGTGGAAGGCGTTGTATTCCAGCCGCAGACGGTGGAACTGGTCGGCCCGGAGGATGCACTTGCCAAGGTTGAGAATATTGATATCAATGATCAGTCTGTGAGTGGAATGACAGAAGATTTTCAGCTGAATGTCGATATCCGTGATTATCTGCCGGATGGAGTTTCGGTAGTTAATATGCCACCGGAGATTACAATCAATGTATCGGTTACGGAGCTTGAGGATAAGAAGCTTACAGTTACAGACAGCAGTATCGTATTGGAAAAACAGAACAGTGAGTATGATTATGAGCTGACGCTGAACAGCTATACGATTACGGTATCCGGATTTTCTGATGTAGTAGCACCGCTTACGATATCCGATGTGCTTCCGACGATTGACTGTTCTTCCCTTCCGGTTGGAAATCATGGCAATGTCACTGTGAAGCTGAAGGAAATCGATGGTGTTACATATGAGGTAAGCGGAACGGTGAGTGTTAATGTGATACAGAAAACAAAGTAAGACGCTTTTCTGATGTCAGAAAACGTAGAATAGCCCGTTTGGATAACAGCATACGGGGATATTGTAAGAAGTCCCCGGAAGCAGGTAACGCAACAGTGTAGAAAGAGGCGTGTGAATATGGATCAGAATAAGATAGAAGAATTTAAGCAGGCAGTTGCCGGGAGCAGCTCGATTGTGTTTTTCGGTGGTGCCGGCGTATCAACGGAGAGCGGGATTCCGGACTTCCGAAGCACAGATGGTCTGTATAATCAGAAGTATAAATATCCGCCGGAGACGATTGTAAGCCACAGCTTTTATATGCAGCGGACAGAAGAGTTTTACGAGTTTTACAAGGATAAGATGTTGTTTCCTCAGGCACAGCCAAATGCCGCACACAAGAAGCTTGCAGAGTTAGAACAGGCAGGAAAACTCAAGGCGGTCATTACACAGAATATCGATGGGCTGCATCAGGCGGCAGGAAGCAGAGAAGTGCTGGAACTGCATGGCTCGGTTCACAGGAATTATTGTACGAAATGTAAGAAGTTTTTCCCACTTTCGTATATTGTGGAATCAAAAGGAATTCCGACATGCGACGAATGTGGAGCAATTATCAAACCGGATGTCGTCCTGTATGAGGAAGGACTTGACCAGGGCATTCTGACGCGCTCGATCAAGCATATCGCGGAGGCAGATATGCTGATCATCGGTGGTACGTCGCTAGCTGTATATCCGGCGGCGGGACTGATTGATTATTTCCATGGGAAATATCTGGTTGTGATCAACATGGCGTCAACCCCGCGCGATTCCTATGCGGATATCGTCATCAATGGAAGAATCGGCGAGGTATTATCGCAGATCGAGGTCTGATATGAAAGACTTGACATACAAAAACGATGGTGCTAAAGTACAGTTGTATTATAAGTAAATAAATATTTACTCGGGGCGGGGTGTGATTCCCCACCGGCGGTATAGCCCGCGCGCAGTGATGCATGATTTGGTGAGATTCCAAAGCCGACAGTATAGTCTGGATGAGAGAGTAAGAATAAGAGATGCAGGAGAAAATGGCGGAGTGAAGCATAACACAAGGAAAGCCATTTGATTTGAATGCGGATAGAAGTCTGAAACCCCGGTACATAGCGATATGTGACCGGGGTTTGATTTTTGAAGATAATAAACGAAATACAAACACTGATGCAAGCCTGCCGGCAATTGTGGCAGCCGGCAGCGAATAGAACGAAGAAGGTGAGAAAGTGGTATACAGACAGGAATATATGGAGCTTGCAATTGAGCTTGCGAAAAAAGGAACCGGCGCGGTCAATCCGAATCCGCTTGTCGGAGCGGTGATCGTGAAGGACGACCGGATCATCGGACAGGGATATCATGCGAGATACGGTGAGCTGCATGCAGAACGTGCAGCGTTTGCGAGCCTTACCGAGGATGCGGCAGGTGCGGAAATGTATGTGACGCTGGAGCCGTGCTGCCATTATGGCAAACAGCCACCTTGTACACAGGCAATTGTCGAACATGGTATCAGGAAGGTCTATGTCGGCAGTGATGATCCTAACGACAAGGTGGCAGGAAAAGGAATCGCATTTCTGCGGGAGCATGGGGTCGAGGTGGAAACCGGTGTGATGAAGGATGCGTGTGATGCAATCAATCCGGTATTCTTTCATTATATAACGACGAAGCTTCCGTATGTGGTTATGAAATATGCGATGTCGATGGATGGCAAGATTGCAGCGTATACCGGAAAAAGTCAATGGATCACCGGGGAAGCGGCGAGACAGCATGTGCAGGAGACAAGAAACTGGCTCAAAGGAATCATGGTAGGATGCAACACCGTTTTACAGGATGATCCTGCATTGACCTGCCGGATGGATGGAGGCAGAAACCCGATCCGGATTGTATGTGACAGTCATCTGCGCATCCCGTCTGACTGCCAGTTAGTGCGCACGGCGGCCGATGTTCCAACGATTGTGGCAACGCTTGATGGCATGTCTGATAAAGCACAGGAATTGCAGAAGGCAAATGTGCAGATACTACAATGCAGGGAAAAGGATGGACGCATAGACTTGTACGATCTGATGATGCAGCTTGGCGCACAGGATATCGACGGAATCCTGTTAGAAGGTGGCGGCACCTTAAATGAGCAGGCACTTGCGCAGGATATTGTGCAGGAAGTACAGGTATATATTGCACCGAAGATTTTAGGCGGTGCTGACGCGAAAACTCCGGTGGAAGGAAAGGGCGTACCGGATCCAAACGGTGCGTACCGATTTGCATTTGACCGGATGGAGCAGGTCGGAGACGACATCTTACTTCGATATCGAAAGGAGAAGCGGGAAATATGTTTACAGGAATTATAGAAGAGGTTGGAACGCTTCTTGCCACGCGGAAAGCATCGAAATCAGAGAGTCTTACGATTGAGGCACCGTATGTTTTACAGGATGCGAAGGTCGGAGACAGCATCGCGGTCAATGGCATCTGTCTGACGGCAACATCCATTTCGGGCAATACATTTACGGCGGATGTCATGGCGGAGACGATGCGCCGGACATCGCTTGGCACACTGCATACCGGAAGCAAGGTCAACTTGGAACGCGCAATGGCGGCAGGCGGGCGTTTCGGAGGACATATCGTATCCGGGCATATCGATGGTACCGGAACGATTGCAAATATGGAACGGGAAGAAAATGCAGTCTGGGTTACGATAGAGACGACACCCCAGATCATGAAATATATCATCGAGAAAGGTTCGATCGCGATTGATGGCATCAGCCTGACAGTTGCAACTGTCAGCACCGGCCGGTTTCAGGTATCCATCATTCCGCACACCGGACAGGAGACGACGTTGCTTACGAAGAAGCCGGGCGATATCGTGAATCTGGAAAATGATGTGATCGGGAAATACGTGGAGCATCTGCTTCATTTCAAAGAACCGGAGAATAAGAAACAAAGCTCGAAGGTCGATATGGGATTTCTTGCAGAGCACGGATTCTTATAGAGAAAATAGCGATAATTACACATAATAGAGTTATGAACAGACAAGGAGGAACAACATGGAATTAAACAGCATTGAAGAGGTTGTGGAAGACCTCAAAAAGGGAAAATGTGTCGTTATCATGGATGACGAGAAACGAGAGAATGAAGGCGATGTCATCTGTGCCGCAGAATTTGCAACAACAGAGAACGTGAACTTCATGGCAAGCTACGCCAAAGGTCTGATCTGTATGCCGATGGCACCGGAATACACAGATAAGCTGCATCTGCCACAGATGTGTATTACAAATACAGATAATCACTGTACAGCATTTTCGGTATCCGTCGATCATGTAAGTACGACAACCGGAATCTCTGCATATGAGAGAGGCATCACAGCACGCAGGTTCGTAGAGGATGATGCAAAGCCGGAAGATTTCCGCAGACCGGGACATATGTTTCCGCTCGAGGCAAGACCGGGCGGTGTGATCGAACGGCAGGGACATACAGAGGCAACGGTAGATCTGATGAAGATTGCAGGCTTGAAACCGGTCGGCCTTTGTTGTGAGATCATGCGCGATGACGGTATGATGGCAAGACGTGATGACCTTGAGCAGTTTGCAAAGCAGCATGACTTGAAGATTTCAACGGTAGAAAAGCTGATACAGTACCGCAAAGAGCATGAAGTGTTCGTGGAGTGTGTAGCAAAGGCAAAGATGCCGACACGCTACGGCGAGTTCATGATTTACGGATATGTGAATAAATTAAACGGCGAGCATCATGTCGCACTCGTAAAGGGCGACATCACAGACGGTGAACCGGTCCTTTGCCGTGTACATTCCGAGTGCCTGACCGGAGATGCACTTGGTTCTGCACGCTGCGACTGCGGACAGCAGTATGATGCGGCGATGAAGCAGATTGCCAAGGAAGGCAGAGGCGTGCTTCTTTACCTGCGTCAGGAAGGACGTGGAATCGGACTGATCAATAAGATCCGCGCATACCAGCTGCAGGATCAGGGACTTGACACGGTCGAGGCGAACCTGAAGCTTGGCTTCCCGGAGGATGCCCGTGACTACACGATCGGAACCCAGATTCTCGTTGATCTTGGCGTACACAAGATGCGTCTGCTCACGAACAACCCGCTGAAGGTATACGGTCTTTCCGGTTATAACCTGGAAATCGTTGAACGTGTGCCAATCATTATGGAACCAAGCAAATATGACGAATTCTACCTGCGCACCAAACAGGAGAAGATGGGCCACATCCTGAATTACAAATAAACAACGAATATATTTACAAATATTTACAACAAAAACAATCGGTACAAATAACCAAACCCGAGCGGAAAGGCAGTGAATGCCGCCTCTCCGTACAAATATTAGAATGTTTATAGCCACATTCCAAAAGGAAGATGTGTATTGCGATGTTCTTCTATGTATGATTCCAATGCAGACCATTGGAACACGCCAGCACTTAACGAGCAGTACCGCCATCAAAGAATGGAGGTGCTGCGAGTTTAGTGTCTGCTGCGTGTGGAAGTGAGCGAGAGCGAGTCTGCGTGGAACATACATAGGAGAACATCGATAGAAAGAATGGCGGGATGTGGCAAAATATAAAATTAAGGAGAGAAAGAAAATGAACAAATTAGAAGGAAAATTAGTCGCAGACGGCGCAAAAATCGGAATCGTAGCAGCAAGATTTAATGAATTTATCGTATCGAAATTGGTAGGCGGTGCAATGGACGGTCTGATCCGTCATGACGTGAAGGAAGAGGACGTAACAGTTGCATGGGTACCGGGCGCATTTGAGATTCCGGTCGTGGCAAAGAAGATGGCGAAATCCGGAAAGTACGATGCTGTCATCTGCCTTGGTGCGGTCATCCGCGGAGCAACCAGCCACTATGATTATGTATGTAACGAAGTGTCCAAAGGCGTGGCTTCCGTATCGTTAGAGACAGAGATTCCGGTGCTGTTCGGCGTCGTTACAACTGAGAATATCGAGCAGGCAATCGAGCGTGCAGGCACAAAGGCCGGAAATAAGGGATATGACTGTGCATTATCTGCTATTGAGATGATCAACCTCATGAAGCAGATTTAAAGCATAGTGCGATACATTACAATAAGATAGAGATTTAGATTAGAATAAGGATAGACGGGTATGAAAAAAGAACGTTGTATGTTGTTTTTTGATATTGATGGGACATTGATCACAACGGATGGCAGACGGACATTTCCGGAGAGCGCGAAGCGTGCACTGCGCGAGGCACGGAAGCGAGGACATCTCGTCTACATCAACACCGGGCGTGTGATGGCGAACGTAGATGATTTCATCCGCGAGGTTGGCTTTGATGGATATGTCTGTGGCTGTGGCACATATATAGTGTCTGAGAATGAGGTGCTGCTTCATCACCGTATTCCACAGGAGCGATGTCGTGAAATTGCGTATAAGTGCCGGGAATGTCACATGATGGCAATCTTTGAACACACGGAGCATACCGGTTATGATAGTGCGCTTGTGGGTGAGGATGCAGGATATCAGGAGATTCTGCATTATTTCAAATCCATGGGACGTAATATCATAGAAAGCATTGAAGATCCGGCATTTTGCTTTGACAAGTTTGCCTGCTGGTATGAGGAAGGAAATCCGAAGTTACAGGAATTCATTGATTATATGTCTGAGGATTTCACCTGTATCCAGAGGGAGGGCAATTTCCTGGAGGTTGTTCCGCACGGATTTTCCAAGGCAACCGGAATCCGGTTCCTGATGGACAAATACGAGATTCCACTTGCGCGCATTTATGCGTTTGGGGATAGTAATAACGATCTGGATATGTTACGATATGTACAAAACAGCATTGCAATGGGCGTCTGCACGGAAGAAGTGGCGAAAGCGGCTTCCTATCGTACCGATACGGTAGAGGCAGATGGCATCGAGAAAGCAATGCGGCATTTTGGGATAATAGAGTAAGTAATGAATGAGAGACGTCTGCAACAATTGAATATTCTTGTGATCATTGCCACGGTCGTCGGTGTATGTATGATGTTTTTCTTTGCGTTCTTCATAAGGGGAAATGAGAATCGAAGGATTACGTTACATATGCCTGATACTATGAATGACAGCTGGGTGCTGACCAGACAGGGGGATGAGGCGCAGACACTGATTGATATTCCCGACAGAATCAAGGTAAAGCCGGGAGAGATTCTGACGATCGCCCATGCGATTCCTGATACGCAGGGAGACGATGTATCCCTTTGTTTTTACACAGAATTCCAGAATGTGATCGTCTATGTTGGAGGAACGCGGGTATATGAGAGCGGCGTTCTGGACAATAATAAAATAATGAAGAATGCCGTGCCGGGATATCATGTTGTTGATATCGACCGGACGCTCGGCGATACTGTGACGATACAGCTTGCATCCTATTACCGACGATACAGCGGAAAAATCACGAGTGTTTATATAGGCTCCCATGGAGATATCATTGCATGGCTGATAGAGAGAAACGGTATTCCGTATGTTGTTTCCCTGATGCTTGTTGTGCTCACTGTTTTGCTTGGAATCTCGCTGCTTTTCATGACAAATGAGAATATCAACAAGCAGAAGGCGGCGTATGGATTTGGGTTTATCCTGTTTGTGGCAGCCTGGATTTTCTTTGGAAATGCCATGATGCAGCTTCTCACGAAGAATCAGTTTGCAACTTATATGGCAAGTCAGATTTTCCTTCTTCTGATGCCGGTGCTTTACTTTATGTATCTGCGGAGCTTCGCCATGAAACGAAGGTATGCAAGGATCTTTGAGATTATGATCTATGTGTATTCTGTGAATTTCCTGACAGGAGTTGTATTCCAGCTTGTTGGAGTCTGCGATTTCGCAAGCTATATGTTCTTTACGAAAATTCTGATACTGCTTGGACTGATGATGCTTTGCTTCATTATGTATTTGGCAGCAGATACGTATGCCGACAAAAGCATATACAGTAATTTCTGGGCAAATGTCATACTGACCGCCTCCTGTCTGATCGAATTCGGACTACATTTCTTCCGGTTTTATAAGAATTTCCAGGGGCTTGTGCTGCAGATTGGTGTGTTTGTATTTGCGGTATTGCTCATGATTTCCATAGAGAAAACAATCATTCAGGAGATGAATGCGGAACGGGATGCTGCCTTGAGCAGTGTTGGACATGAGAAGTCACAAGCGGTACGGACGATTGATACAGCGTATATTTACAGTGCACTTAATACAGCAATCAAGGACTTAAAAGAGCGAGATCCCGTAAACAGCAGACTGATCTATGACACATCTGTGTTTATGCAGCATAATATGGATGCGGTCTATAAAAACGGGCTGGTTCCCTTTGCCGAAGAACTTCAATATATCCGTGCGTATCTGGGCATGGCGAGGCGGATTCATCCGGGGTTGGAAATACTGGTGGAAGATAAGGTGACAGATTTTCAGATTCCATATAGTACCATCGAGCCGTTCGTGGAAAATGCGGTCTGCGCAGCGGTTGAAAAGCAGAAGGCAAAAGTAGTGGTACGGAGCTACGAACGGTTAGACTGCTATGCGATACAGATTGTTGATAATGGAAATGGAGTTTCGCCTGCGAAGAAATTCCGGGCAAGACAGAATTTCCAGACATTGCAGAAGGAATTGAAGAAGTCGGTTGGTGCTCTGCTGGATATCCGGGTAAAACCGGATAAGGGAACAATACTGACAGTGAAGATTCCGAAGCAGGGGTATATTGTAAAGGAGTAAGAGGATGACATTTTCGGAACAGATTGTATATGGCTGGTTCAAGCCATCGAAATATAAGGACATGATAGAGCTTCCACGCAGACGGTTTGTTTCATATGTCATTGTGATGATGTTCGTGTTGGCGATTGTCAGCTATGTCGTTCCGACAGCTTCCATCATTTCTGGCTTTGGCGGCTTTGAGAAGCTCTTCACGCAGAGCCTGGGTGAGGTGAATTATACAGATGATACACTCTCGGTATCGAATAAATTCGATATGCATATCAACTCTGCAAATTTTTTAGTGGATACGACACAGGATACAGTACAAAATGACAGCTTGAAAAAACAGGGGATGTTTTTCGCGGTTGGAAGCAAAACCGTGCGTGTCAGTATGGTGCTTGGTTCGAAGGTTACGGATTATGGGGTTTATTACCTGTCTGATTATCTGCCGGATGGCTTTAATAACGACAGTCTTGTGGCGATGATTCCATCAATCTACGCAGCACTATTTGTGACATTGCTTGGTACAATGCTCAGTTATTTTGTAAAGTATGCGGTTGTTGCACTTCTGTTTTCGATTCTTGTGAATAGCATGAATCATCAGTTCCATTTAAACTTACGGTTTGGGCAGGTGTTTGCGCTTTGCTTCTATGGACAATCTTTTTCGATGATCCTGTCGAATTTCAATCAGGCGATTGCCTTTTTGCCGGGGCTGCTTGTATCGGTCGTAGGAATCTTTGTGACTGTGCATATGATTACGGTGAGCGTTGCTCTGATAAAGGATGAACGGGAATTGTAGCGGATGATTGTGTGTACAGGAGCCGGAATTGGATATAACAGACGATTATAATCAGATATAAAAACCTTGTATTTTTCAAATGCACCTTATAACAGTATAATAGGGGCATGAAAGAAATTGATCGAGGTGAGTACGATGAGACAGATTTTATGTTATGGAGATTCGAATACATATGGATTAGTACCGAAGGAACATGCACGATATCCGTGGGACATCCGGTGGACCGGACGCCTGAATGAGAAGCTCGGGCTTCAACAGTATCGTGTGATTGAGGAAGGACTTTGCGGACGGACGACCGTCTTTGATGATCCGTTCCGCGCCCACCGGAATGGTGCGAAACTGGTCAATACAGTGCTTGAGACACATGGCGACTCTGATCTCATCATATTGATGCTTGGGACCAATGATTGTAAGACTGCGTATAAGACGACACCGGAGCTGATCGGAAAAGGTGTGGAGACGGTAATCTCGAAGATAAAAAGCTTCGCACCGGACAGCAGGATTCTGCTTGTTTCGCCGATCCATCTGGGCGAAAAGGTCTGGGAGAAATCCTATGATCCGGAGTTTTCGAGAGAGTCGGTAGAGATATCGAAGGGACTTGCAGATGTCTATGCGGATATAGCCAGAAACGAACATCTGTATTTCCTGGATGCATCGGATGTTGCTGCACCGAGCGAGACCGATCAGGAGCATCTGAATGAGGAAGGGCATGCGAAGCTTGCAGAAGCAATCTATGCGAAGCTTGATGATATATTTGCAGAGGCTGCGTAACTTCCTTTGCAGATTATTTGCAGATAAAACGGAAGTTATAATTTAGTACGGATATAAGAAAGCCGGTAAGAGATTATTATAGGAAATAGTTTCTTACCGGCTTTTTTGATGTGAACAAGAATCGGTATCTGATAATCGAATGGTATACCTATGTCTGATTCCGGCTGTGCTATGTTCCGGTTGTTCTATGTCTGATTTCGGCTGCTGTATGTCAATTACAGATATCCGTATTTCTTTCGCTGTGAGAACACGAAGAAAAGTGTCATGCACAATGTGATCGCTTCCGCTACGATGATCGCCCCCCAGATACCATCCAATCCGAATATAAAAGGCAGCAGCATGACAGCAGCCAGCTGGAACACAAGTGTCCGCAGGAAAGAAATCAGTGCAGAGATGAGACCATTGTTGAGTGCTGTGAAAAAAGAGGATGCGTAAATATTACATCCGTTAATCAGGTAGGTGAACGAATAGATCAGGAATCCGTGTCTGGTAAGTGCGTACAGTTCGGCGTCATAGCCAACAAAGATCTTCGTCAGTGGACCTGCGATTAGGTGTGCCAGCAGAACAAGCAGGATGCCCCAGACGATGATCAGACAGGTGCTTTTCCTGAACATATTCTTCAGTTCATCCCGGTTTCCGGCACCATAGTGGTAGCTTACGATCGGCGCACTGCCGACGGAATATCCGAGGAAAATCGATATGAATATGAAGTTTACATACATGATCGCGCCGTAGGCAGCAACACCATTTTCGCCTGCATATTTCATAAGCTGCAGGTTGTAGAGTGAGTTGACGAGGGAGGAAGAGAGGTTCGTCATAAGCTCGGAGGAACCGTTTGTGCATGCTTTTAAGAGAACTGCTCCATTGAATTTCGTCTTTCCAAGCTTCAACAAGCTTGAATTCTTCCGTGCAAAATAGAGAACCGGAAAGAAGCCACCGATGCACTCTCCGGTGACTGTTGCGATTGCGGCTCCCGGTAATCCCCAGCCTAAGACTGCGATAAACAGATAATCCAGTATCATATTTGTCACACCGGCGATGATGATGACAACCAGACCAAGCTTCGGCTTTTCTGCGGTCACGAAGAAACTTTGGAATACGTTTTGTAACATAAAAGCGGGCATGGATATAAATGAGATTCTTCCATATAATACACAGTTATCTAACAACGCGCCCTCTGCACCAAGCAGGGAGGCAACCGGACGGACCAGAAGCATACCACATACACTGAAGATGATACCGCCGATAAATGTCACATAGACAAGCAGCGAGAAATACTCGTTCGCTTTCTTGCGCTCGCCCTCGCCAAGTGTCTTCGCGACAATCGCGCTGCCACCGGTACCGACCATGAAGCCAAGTGCGGCTACCCCCATCATGATAGGCATAACCAGATTGACTGCAGCGAATGCAGTTTTGCCGACATAGTTCGATACGAACAATCCATCCACAATGCCATAGATGGATGTAAAAATCATCATGATGATGGAAGGCAGTACAAAGCGCAGCAGCTTCTTATATGTAAAATGTTCGGATAATTGTATTTTCATGCTGTAAATCCTCCGCGTGAGTTATAGCTTCTGGATTCCCATGCGCAGGGCTGAGAGATATTGCGTGTGGAAATGCAGGATTGATTTGTATTCTTTTTCTGTCAGCTTTGGAAATGCTTCATTCTCAATCTCAACCATTGGGAAAATAGTGCGGCGCACAAGCTGCAATCCCTGTTCGGTCAGATAGATGTGCATGCTCCGGCCTTTTCCGGATGCAAGTGTCAGATATTCTTTCCTTTCCAGTGTCCGGATTGCAGAGTTCACGGTCTGTTTCGGAATGAAGGTTGTACGGCAGATATCGGTCTGCTTACAGCCATCACCTAATTCGCAGATTGCGTACAGCGTGTCAAATTCGCTGTTTGAGAGTCCTAATCGTATGGCTGCTTCGTGGTAGATTTCGTTATATTCTTTATAGATGCGGTTGAAGATAACCAGTTTCTCACTCATATAAGGTTGTTCTTCTTTATTGTGTTCTTTGTTGTGTGCTTTCATGTTCATGGCTTCTCCTTTTTCGTGTAAGTTTGTTGTGAGCTTGTTGTGAGCTTGTTGTGAGTTTGCTATGAGCTTGTTGCGAGTTTGTTGCAATCTGGCTGCGGATAGGAACCGTCCATTTTTATCCTTGGCTTTGAAAACGGTCGTTTTATGCATCGCTGCAATTCGACAAAATATGTCTGATTTCGTACTCTTATAAGTCCGAAATCATACTAAGTATAGTCCGACTTCGGACTTATGTCAAGAGGAGGATGTATGTAAATTATTTGTAATTGTTAACGAAACATGGCAAGATACATTGCTATTTTGCAGGGATTGAAGTATACTAGGGCAAAAATGGATATACAATGATGTACATATGTATAATATAAGACGTATCACGAAGAACAGGACAGGAGTAAAAAGATGCTGACACAATTTTCTAGAACAGAGCTGCTGCTTGGAAAAGATGCAATGGAGAAGCTGCATGATTCCCGCGTTGCCGTGTTTGGAATCGGAGGCGTGGGTGGTTATGTCTGTGAGGCGCTGGCACGAAGCGGGGTTGGTGCATTTGATCTGATCGATGACGATAAGGTGTGCCTGACAAATCTGAACCGTCAGATCATCGCGACCCATAAGACAATCGGAAAATATAAAACGGAAGTGATGAAGGAGAGGATTCTGGATATCAATCCGAACGCAGATGTACAGATCCATAATTGTTTCTTCCTGCCTGAGAACGCAGATGAGTTTCCGTATGAAGAGTACGACTATATGGTAGATGCAGTAGATACTGTGACTGCGAAGATTGCTCTTGTGATGAAGGCGCAGGAGAGACATATTCCGATCATCAGCAGTATGGGAGCCGGCAATAAATTAGATGCCAGTCAGTTCCGGGTGGCAGATATCTACAAGACGAAGGTCTGTCCACTTGCGAAGGTGATGCGGCGGGAATTAAAAAAGCGCGGTGTGAAGAAGTTAAAGGTTGTATATTCCGAGGAACAGGCAATCCGTCCGATCGAAGATATGGCGATCAGCTGCCGGACGAACTGTGTTTGTCCGCCTGGTGCAAAGCACAAATGTACCGAGCGGAGAGATATACCGGGCAGTGTTGCATTTGTTCCGTCGGTGGCGGGTCTTATTATTGCCGGTGAGGTAGTGAAGGATTTAGTGAAGGACGTGCCACGCGAAACACAGAAGGAATCATCCAATATAGGTTGATGCAGGTAAGATATACGAGTTATACGAGTAATTGGTATGCATGTGATGGAACAGGAGGCAGAGACGATGACATTGGAGAAGCATGTGATAGACACCGTGAAAGAATGGCAGACAAAGATTGGCACGGATGATGCGGGGGTGCGTCTGTATTATCCGAAGGTGTCGATGTGTGGGTATCTGAAGCTTCCGGTGGAGGAGGATTCGGAGAAGATCTGTCAGGAAGCAGAAGCATATTTTAAGAAAAATGCACCGCAGCTCAGGGTTGTGGAAGTGACTGAAAAAGCAGATCGTTTTTGCGTGTTTGTCAGTCCGGAGGGTTGTGATTATATTAACCGTGAGATTCCGGTTTCGGAATTTTTAGAGGGATTTCTGAAGGTGCTTAAGACGCAGGATATGCAGCAGGTACGGGCGTATTTTGAGGCATTTGCGAAAGCGCACGGAACGACCGTATGTGAAGAAGATGATGAGGAAGATCTGGGAACAGTACTCTCTTTTGCGGATAAGAATGTGGAGCCTTATCTGTACTGCGTGACGGACGACCAGTTCGGAATTACCTATCACCGGTTTACGAAGGATGATTTTGATACGATTTAAAAAAGTCTTAAACAAAACAAAAGCGGAGTTTAATAAAAAAGATACAATTTGGATACAACCATGATTTAAAATAGAAAAGGAGTTTTTCCATGAACGAACAGACAAAAGCGAGAATCAAGGAACTGCAGAAAGAAAAAGATGTTGTGATCTTAGCCCATTATTATGTGGATGGCGAGGTGCAGGAGATTGCAGATTATGTCGGTGATTCATACTATCTTGCAAAGGTTGCAACTACAGTCGAACAACAGAATATTTTGTTTTGCGGTGTCTCCTTTATGGGAGAGAGCGCAAAGCTTCTGAATGCCAAAAAGCACGTCTATATGGCAGACGATGGAGCGGATTGTCCGATGGCGCATATGGCGGAAGTCGAGAAGATCAAGGAAGTGCGGAAAGAATATCCGGATGTGGCGGTTGTCTGCTATGTCAATTCGACCGCAGAATTGAAAGCCCACTCGGATGTCTGCGTGACATCGTCGAATGCATTGAAGATTGTGAAGGCGCTTCCGAATAAAGATATCTATTTTATTCCGGATTACAATCTGGCACATTTTATAGCGGGGCAGGTACCGGAGAAGCATTTTATCTTCAACGACGGGTTCTGCCATGTACATAAGAGTATTCACAGTGAGGATGTGAAGAAGGCGAAGGAATTACATCCGGATGCACTGGTACTGGCACACCCGGAATGTACAAGTGATACATTAGCACTTGCAGATTTTATTGGAAGTACGTCCCAGATTATTGATTATGCAACTGCATCGGACAGTAAGAAATTCCTGATCTGCACCGAGATGGGTGTATTCTATGAACTGATGCAGAAAAATCCGGACAAGAAATTCTTCTCTGTCGGACACAGACAGTTCTGCCCGAATATGAAGAAGGTCAGTCTGGACAAGGTGCTCGAGAAGCTTGAAGATCTGAAGGATGAAGTGATTCTTCCGGAGGGGATGTGTGAACAGGCGAAAAAACCGCTTGATGAGATGCTTCGTCTGGCACAGTAGCAGATCCGTTGAGCTGACAGATGCATGGAAACCACCGGAGGAATCGGATGGGTTAGTAGATGCACGGAAACCACCGGGCGAGGAGTATGAGATGAAACGTATTTTAATTGTGGAAGATGATATGGCACTGGCACAGGAATTGCAGTATCTTCTGATCTCGAATCAGTATGATGCACAGTGTGTCGGAGAATTTAACGATGTTGCCGGACAGATCCTTGCTTCGCAGGCGGATATGGTATTGCTCGATATCAACCTCCCGGGGATAGATGGACAGAGCGTGCTGCGGGAATTGCGTAAGACATCGGATATTCCGGTTATTATGGTGACAAGCAAAAACACAGAGATGGACGAAGTAATATCAATGAGCTTCGGTGCGGATGATTTTATTGCGAAGCCATACAATCCATCTATTCTGCTGCTTCATATCGAGGCGGTATTCAAGCGCCTTGGAAAGCTGGACACGGACAAAGGACTCACCTATAAGAATCTGACACTCGATATGGCTCGCGGCATCTTATGTGTCGGAGATAACAACGTGGAGCTGACGAAGAATGAGGCGGGGATTTTATCCTATCTGTTAAAACATCAGAATACGATTGTGACGCGGGATGAGCTGATCAGCTATCTGTGGGATTCGGAAGCATTTGTGGATGATAACACGCTGACGGTGAATATGAACCGTGTGCGGAAAAAACTCTCCGATCTTGGTGTGGCGGATGCAATCCGGACAAAACGTGGACAGGGGTATATTTTGGAATGACAGTTCGAGGTTATCTAAAAGACAGAATCGGCTTTGTTGCTGCGGTGGTATGTATCATGGTAGTATTCAAGCTGTTAGGGTTTGCCTGCAAAGCACGGATGGATTTTATCTGGGTGATGGAGGGAATTATTTTTGTAACGTCACTGTGTGCCTTCGGTGCGGATTACCGGAAGCGGAGCCGTTTCTACCGGGAGCTGCAGGGAATCCTTGACGGTCTGGATCAGAAATATCTGATCACAGAGATGATGGTACAACCGGATTTCGAGGAAGGAAAAATCTGGATGGATGTTCTGTATGACACCGGGAAGTCCATGCGGGATAAGTTAAATGACACCGAGGATTCCCTACGGGATTTCAAGGAATATTTAGAACTTTGGATCCACGAGATCAAAATTCCGATTGCGGCATTAAATCTCATGAATTATAATGGCAGTCAGGATCTGAAGAAACAGAAGGCGCAGCTTGCCCGTATCAACGGATTTGTTGAGCAGATTCTATTTTATGCACGTGCAGATGCAGCAGAGAAGGATTATCTGCTCACCGCGTGCAATCTGGATGCTGCCATCAATCAGGTGTTACAGCAGCAGAAGGATCTGCTGATCGGGAATAAAATACGAATTGAGAAAAACGATACAAACCATTCCGTTGTCACGGATTCCAAGTGGCTTGCATTTATGCTTGGTCAGATCGTGAACAACAGTATCAAATACCGGGATCCTGGAAAGCAATCGTGTATTTCTTTTGCGGTAGAGGATATGGCAGATAAGACGGTTCTTAGAATCCGTGATAATGGCATCGGTATAACACAACAGGATATCGACCGGGTGTTTGACAAGACCTTTACCGGGGAGAACGGACGGCGTGGAAAAGCTTCTACCGGAATGGGTTTGTATATATGTAAACAGCTTTGCAATAAGCTTGGACATTCGATTGCGATTACGTCCGTGTATGGGGAGTATACTGAGGTAGAGATTGTCTTTGGCAAAGAGACATTCCTGACGAGAGAGTAGTTTGTAATCTTACAAAAATGTAAGAGAGTTGTCATAAACTACGATGGATAGAACGCATGGGAGAATGTATGATACAGGCAGGACAGATGCCTGGGACACAAATAAGGAAGAAAGACACAGTCAGATACTGTGGCGAGGATTTGGAACATGGCTTATCATGAATCCATGTATTTTTTAGTATTTTTGCCGGTGGTTCTCATCGGTTATCAGCTTGCACCAAAGCAGGTTCGTTTTGGCGTGCTGCTCTTTTTTAGTTATTGTTTCTATTTTTTGTTCAGCCACAGATTGATTCTATTTCTGGCTGGAGCAACCGGAATCACTTACATAGTTGGAAGGCTGGCTGCTACCGGTGAGAAAAAACGCAGAAAAGCGATACTGACAATAGGGGTCTGGCTGCTTCTTGGCATGCTGCTTGTGATGAAATACAGCGGATTTTTTGCAGAGAATCTGAATTTGCTTTTGGGAGCGGCGCAGTCGTCGTTGCGTCTTCCGGTGCGGCGTTTCCTGCTGCCGCTTGGTATCTCATTTTACACGCTTTCTGCAATCGGTTACATGGCGGATGTGTATTGGAAGAAGATCAAACCGGAGCGAAACATTGCGAAGCTTGCACTCTTCTTAAGCTTCTTCCCAATCATCATGGAAGGACCAATCTGTATGT
Source organism: uncultured Clostridium sp. (assembly GCA_900553925.1). GTDB lineage: Bacteria > Bacillota > Clostridia > Lachnospirales > Lachnospiraceae > Coprococcus_C. Next base: position 8,542 of record USFH01000008.1, on the reverse strand, counting down.
ACAGTGATACAGCAGATGCACTCACGAAGGGGGAAGATATCCGGAGTGAGAATCTCGTCCGGGGCTATATGCGGATTGGCTGGGGACTCATCAAGAAGGTTGTGATTGCAGACCGTCTGTATGTTGTGGTGCAGACGTTGTTTGACGGGTATGCATCTTATCACGGAGTGATGATCGTGGTCGCGGCAGTATCCTATACTGTTCAGCTTTATATGGAGTTTTCCGGTTGTATGGATATTGTGATCGGAAGTGCGGAATGCTTTGGCGTGACGTTGCCGGAGAATTTTGTACAGCCGTTCGTATCGAAGAATGCATCCGAATTCTGGCGTAGATGGCATATCTCGCTTGGCAGATGGTTCAAGACATATATTTTCTATCCGGTTTCCATGTCGAAGCTCACCAGAAAATGGAACCGCTTTGCAAAGAAGCATACGAGCAAATATGTGAAGCTGATGGTTGCTTCCGCAATCGCGTTATTCCCTGTGTGGGTGTGTAACGGACTCTGGCATGGTGCGAGCTGGAGTTACCTTTTCTACGGCATGTATTATTTCGTTGTAATCATGATTGAACTGATGCTTGAACCGGCGATGAAGAAGCTTGGCGAAGCATGGAAGATTACCGAAGTTACGACATGGTGGAATGTTCTTCGAATGTTAAAAACATGGGTGATCATTTTCACCGGAGAACTGTTTTTCCGGGCGGATACACTGGGCATCGGTATGCATATGTTTGCATCACTGTTCCGTGATTTTGAGCTACACAGGCTCTGGGACGGTACGTTGCTTACGCTTGGACTTGGCAGAGTGGAGATTGGAATTATTCTTGCGTCTTTGCTGATTGTTGGCGTGGTAAATCATTTCCGTGAGCGGAAGATTGATGTGCGTGGCGTGATCTTGCAGAAACGGCTGCCGGTGCGCTGGCTCGTGTATCTTGCACTCATCTTTGTCGTGCTTATATTCGGTGCGTATGGACCGGGATATCAGGAGGTGGATCTGATCTATGCAGGCTTCTAAAGATATGGATATACAAAAGAAAGATATTTCGGGAAATACGGATTCTGGAAGAAAAAAATCCGGGACACATAAGATATGGCTTCGGGCAGCCGCATTTGCAATGGTGATTTTGCTGCTTCTTGTAGCAGCCGGGAAGATATGTGATCCAATCCGGCTTGGCTTGCAGGATTCGGTTTCCGAGCGGGAACGGTACCTGCTGCATCTGCTGTCCGAACCGGAGGATATGGTTGATGTGGCAATCCTTGGCGACAGCGAGAGCTATACGGTATTGTCCCCCTATCAGTTATGGAAGGACGCGGGCATTGCATCATATATCGGTGGACAGTCCGGACAATGGATCGGGGAAAGTTATTTCTCGCTTAAGAAGATTCTGAAACGGCAATCTCCGAAGGTGGTAATCTTAGAGACAAATGAGTTTTTCTCCAGAGGAGATGCAAGTGTGATACGGGATGCGGTAAAATCCGCGCAGGAGCTTGCACGGCAGATGTTCCCGATTCTCAAATACCACCGGTTCTGGAAGATGGAACCTGCCGATCCGAAACTGCAGACGACGATTTTCAATGGATTTGAACTGCGGTCAGCTGTGGCACCCTATACCAGCGGTGCCTACATGCATGCGACGGATGAGAAAACACCGGTGACATTTATCACACGGTATTACCTCGAGGGAATCAAAGACCTGTGCGATACGCATGGAACGAAGCTGCTTTTGGTGACGGCGCCTTCTCCGGCTAATCATACGATGCAGCGCCACAATGAGGTGCAGGCACTTGCGGATAATCTGGGTGTTCCATATCTTGATCTGAATCTGGATACCGAAGAACTCGGAATAGACTGGAACCTAGATACGCTCGATGGTGGAGATCATATTAATTATAATGGCTGCCGGAAGGTGACGGCATATCTGCAGCAGTATCTGCAGACGCATTATACCTTGCAGGATCGCCGGAAGGATGCCCGGTATGAGGCATGGAACAAGCGGGCGGCAGAGTTTGAAAAACTCCTTCCGTAAACTTAAACAAATCTTAAATGATTGCTTGGTTTTATCTTAATATTTAAGTCGCTATACTAAGATACAGAACAGAAAAATGCAGCAGACACGCAGATGGAGGCATATATATGATGTGTGAAAATTTGCCGGAGCATTTTCGTAGTCAGGCATCTTGAACCTGCACGCATGGAGGACATTATGAAAAATGTATTGGAATATCTGGAACAAAGTGCACAGAAGTATCCGGACAAGATTGCTGTGAAGGATACAGCCTGTGCTTATACATATGAACAATTATGGAAGACAGCAAGACATATTGGCAGCCGTCTGGTAAAGCATACAACACCGAACCATCCGGTATGTGTATTTGCGGATAAGAGTGCGGATACGCTGGCGGTATTTTTCGGAATCGTCTATGCGGGCTGCTTCTACACGCTGGTCGATCCATCGTTCCCGGAGGCACGTATCCGGTCGATGCTTTCGGTGTTAGAGCCGGAGGTGATCGTAGACGGAAGCAATGCACCGGACAAGCTTGCAGCGTGTGGTTGTACGGAGCGGGTGATCCGGATGGAGACACTGGTACACGGGCTGAAATTCGAATGTGTAAATCCGGAAGATACAGAGAACATGGCACAGACCGGCACAGATGGAACAACCGGATGTGTGAATCAGCAAGAGGAATTGTATGCGATAGATGAAAATGATTCCGGTGAAACCGGAGATGCAGATTGGCAGATGGAATTATCGGATATGGAAAATGCCCGTCTGCAGGAAATCCGGGAATCCATGATCGATACCGATCCGCTCTATTGTAATTTTACTTCCGGATCGACCGGAACCCCGAAGGGCGTACTTGTGGCACATCGGTCGGTGATTGAATTTATCAATCAGTTTACGGAGATTTTCGATATCACCAAAGCCGATGTGATCGGCAATCAGGCACCGTTTGATTTCGACGTATCGGTCAAGGACATCTACAGTGCGATGAAGGTGGGTGCAACCTTAGTTGTGATTCCGAAAGCATATTTTATGTTTCCAAATTCGGTTGTGGATATGCTCGATGAGAATCATGTCACAACACTGATCTGGGCGGTATCGGCACTCTGCCTGTTGAATCGTCTGCACGGACTAAAACATAAAGTGCCGGCAGATATCAACAAGATTTTATTCAGCGGTGAGGCGATGCCGATCCGGCAGCTTCACGCATGGCAAAGCTGCTATCCGGATGCGATGTTTGTGAATCTCTATGGACCGACGGAAATCACCTGTAACTGCACCTATCATATTCTGGAACGCGAATATACTGAGGAGGAGAAGCTTCCGATCGGAATTCCATTTCCGAACGAACGGGTATTTCTGCTTGACGAGGACAATCATCTGATCGAACCGGGAAGCGTTGGCAAGATTGGAGAGCTCTGCGTGGCAGGTACGACACTCGCTCTCGGATATTACAGGAATGCTGCGGCGACAGCGAATGCATTTGTGGCAAATCCGCTTAGTCCTGATTACCCGGAGACGATCTACCGGACGGGAGATTTGGCAAGCTATGGCGGGGACGGACTGTTTTATTTCGCGGGACGGAAAGATTTTCAGATCAAGCATATGGGACACCGGATCGAGTTAGAGGAGATAGAACATGCACTTGCCGCAATCCCGGAGATCGAGGGTGCCGCGTGCTTTTACGATCGGGAGAAGAACAAGGTTGTTGCCTGTTACATCGGAATTGATGATAAGAAATATCTGATTACCGCGATGAAGAAAAAGGTGCCGGATTACATGGTGCCGAATGTATTTTGCAAGGTGGACATGCTGCCGCTTAATAAGAACGGCAAGACAGACAAGAAGCTGTTGGAAGCACAGTATAAGGAAGGAGCGTTTGCATGAATACAGAAGAATTAAGAATTGCTGCTGCGGCATATGGAACGCCGACCTATATCTTCGATGTGCGGGAAGTGGAAACGCGAATCCGGTTGCTTCGCAGTCTGCTGCCGGAGGGTACCGGACTTTGCTTTGCAGTAAAAGCGAATCCATTTCTGATTCCGTATGTGGCAGACATGGTTGATCGGCTGGAAGTCTGCTCCCCGGGCGAATATGAGATCTGCATACAGGAACAGATTGCACCGGAGAAGATTGTGGTATCCGGGGTCAACAAGACCTACGAATCCATGAAACGCATCTTGTCTTACAGCAAGGGCGCCGGAATCTACACGATCGAATCGGAAGAACATGCGAAGATCCTGCGGACACTCGCGGAGAAAAATCATATGCAGCTCTCGGTTTTCATCCGGCTTTCGAGTGGCAATCAGTTCGGTGTTGATGCTGAGACATTTATCCGACTGGCAAAGGAGGTACAGGAAAGTCCATATCTGACACTGGCGGGCGTTCATTATTATGCCGGGACTCAGAAGCGGCAGAGCAAGCTGGAGAAGGAGATGGATACCTTGGCTACATTTGCAGGGACGTTTGAGGCTGAGACCGGAACGAGGCTTCCGGAGCTTGAATACGGAGCAGGCATGAAGGTTTCTTATTTCGTAAATGACAGCGAGAAGGATCAGCGGGAAAGCGAGCCGGAGCCGCAGATACAGGCTCTTGCCGAGAAGCTTCGGACATGTGACGCCTACGGCAAAAAGACAATCGAGCTTGGACGATTCCTTGTGTCGATGAGTGGTTATTACCTGACGCGTGTGATGGATGTCAAGCGGACGGCACAGCCGGGATTCGTGATCTTAGATGGCGGAATCCACCAGATCAATTACTATGGTTGGATGATGGGGATGAAGCAGCCGGAGATTAAAGTGCTTGCAGAAAAAGATGGTGATGACTGTATCCTGTTGGAGCACGGTGGAGCGGACGGAAAGAGTGAGTGCAGCCTGCCGGAAAATAGCGATGCCGGAGAGATGTTTCATCTGTGTGGATCGCTCTGTACCGTGAATGACGTGCTCGCAAGGGATGTCACTTTGCACAATCCCGAAAAAGGCGATGTAATCTGCTTCAAACGATGTGGTGCTTATGCGGCGACCGAGGGTATGGCAATGTTTCTGAGCCGGGAACTGCCGCAGATTTTAATCTGCAGGACAGACGGAAAAATCGAAAAGCTGCGTGACCGGGTGGAGACGTATCCGTTTCATGGCAGTGGAAACTGGAACCGGATGTGACAACGCAGGATGCGTGAAAACAGGAAACCAGAATGCGACAACGTAGGATGCATGAAAACAGAGAACCTGAATGCGACAACGCAGGATGCATGAAAACAGGAAACCGGAATGCGGCAATGCATGAGAAAGCATGGGTTCACAATAAAAAAATAGGAGGATTTGTAACATGGAAGAATTATTAGAGATTTTGGAAGGTATTGCACCAGGTGAGGATTTTGAGAACTGTACGACATTAATTGACGATCATATCTTAGATTCCTTTGCTATTTTATCACTTGTATCAGAGATTGAGGATACTTTTGATGTTGAGGTATCACCGGCAGAGCTGATTCCGGCGAACTTTAATTCAGCAAAGAGCCTGTGGGAGATGATCTGTAGATTGAAGGAGGCGTAGCATCCCATACACACAGGAAAGCATCCAAGCGAATGGGTGCGTGTGGATGTGGGATGAAAAAATCAGGCACAAAATCACACGAAAGAGAAAGGAACAGGACATATGGCGTATCATCTGCTTACATACAGTTTAATATTTTTGCCGGTTGTGATCGTATTGTATCAATTATGTCCGGCGCGGTTCCGGTTTTTGGTGATGCTGGCAGCGGATTATACATTTTTTTGTATGATAAGCGGTAAGCTTCTTGTCTGGCTGCTGTTGGCAACGCTTGTGACATACGGAATCGGAAGATGGCTTGCGCGAATTCCTGTAAAGCATAGTGACCTGCGCGGGAAAGCACTTACACGGAAGAAACGTGGCGTGCTGGCAGTCGGGATCGTGCTGATCCTAGGGGCACTTGTGACACTCAAATACCTGCGGATATTTGGTGTGACACTTGCAGCACCGATTGGTATTTCCTATTACAGTTTACAGGCGATTTCCTACATGACAGATGTCTATCGAGGCACCCAGGAGTCCTGTAAGAATCCGTTCAAGGTGGCACTATTCTTAAGCTTCTTCCCCCAGATCATGGAAGGCCCGATCAGCCGTTTTTCTGAGACTGCAGAAGCTTTGTATGGCGGAAGAAGCATTCAGTTTGAAAATCTGGTCTTTGGGTACCAGCGTATCATCTGGGGACTATTTAAGAAGATGGTGATTGCAGACCGGCTGGCACCGCTTGTGGCAAAGGTATTCAGCAGCTACAACAATTTCGATGGTACGGCAATCCTTGTTGGTGTGCTTGCGTATACGATGCAGCTTTACATGGAGTTTTCCGGCTGTATGGATATCGTCATGGGAAGCGGTGAGATCTTCGGTGTACCATTGCCGGAGAATTTTCGCCAGCCGTTCTTCGCGAAGAATGCAGGGGATTTCTGGCGCAGATGGCATATTACGCTTGGCGCATGGCTGAAGGATTATGTGTTTTATCCAATCTCCCTTGCGAAACCGGTCAAGAATCTTGCGAAGAAGATTAAGAAGCAAGCCGGATTTTCGGTCAGTAAATTTGTGGCGCCGACGATTGCGTTATTCTTCGTCTGGCTGTCAAATGGCATCTGGCACGGACCGCATATGAATTATATCTTTTATGGCATGTATTATTTTGTGCTGATCGTGATTGAGAATCTGACTGAGGAACCATGCAGGAAGCTTGTGGAGCATCTCAGACTTGATACAGACAGCATTGGATTCAGAATATTCCGGTTTCTGAAAATGTTTATAATTGTGAACATCGGTGAGATGTTCTTTCGTGCAGATACCGTTGCAACCGGATTCCGGATGCTGCGCGGAATCGTAACAGATTTCCATATCACAGCACTTGCGGAGTCAAATTTCGGCGTGGATGTGCCGGATCTCATTCTGGCATCTGTAAGTATCCTGCTCGTATTCGTGGTGGATGTTATTCACGAGAAGGGGATTTCAATCCGGAGAAGGGTGGCGGAATGCAAGCTGCCGGTCCGGTGGAGTTTCTGGTATGCGGTTATACTTCTTGTCGTTGTATTTGGCGCATATGGCAGCGGATATACGATCGTGGATATGATTTATGCGGCGTACTGACAGGAGAATGAATATGTGAAACATGTATGCGGCGTATGGATGGAAGAATGAATATGAGTAACATGTATGCGGCGTATGGATGGTGTATGATTTACGAAAGAAGAATGTATATGAAAAAAGTAAGTGGAAAATGGAAAAGAACTTTTAGGATGGCTGCAGGCAGCGTCGGTTTTTTAGCCGGACTTTGTGTGGTCCTGTTACTGGCAGGAAAATTCCTGCGTCCGAAAAACAATGCAGATATCTACGACACAACAGCCGTCCGGACGAAGGATGCGGAAGTAAAAAGCGAAGTGAAGGATACGATCGATGTATTGTTTTTAGGGGACAGTGAATGCTATTCGAGCTTCAATCCATTACAGATGTTCGCAGAGCATGGCTACACCTCGTTTATCTGCGGGACATCCGCACAGCGTATGTGCGATTCATATGCAATTTTACAGGCGGCATTTGAGACGCAGACGCCAGAGGTTGTTGTTTTAGAGACGAACTGCCTGTTCCGCAGCGTGAAATCAAAAGGCGATTCGAAAGATTATGTTTTAGACCGTCTGTCCGATCATGTTGAGATTTTTAAGAATCATTCTCGTTGGAAGGATGCGTTTGTAAGTACAAATGCCCTGACAAAGAAAAAGGATGGGAAGAACCGTGGATTTATCAGGAGAAATACGATCAAGCCTTATGAGGGTGGAGCTTACATGCATGCAAGTGAGGAACGAAGGATGATAGATGCCGATGCAGAAAAATATCTGCTCCTTATGAAAGAATATTGCGAGAGTCATGGCGCGGATCTTGTCCTGGTCAGTTCCCCGTCTCCAAAGAACTGGACATATGCAAAGCACAACAGTGTATCTGACTGGGCGCAGGCAAACGCAGTTACTTATGAAGATCTGAATCTGAATGATGCGCTTGGCATTGACTGGTCAGCCGATACGAAGGATGGTGGCGATCATCTGAACTTTGAAGGCGCGAAGAAGGTGAGCGCATATGTGGGAAACTGGCTATCGGAAGCTTATGGGTTGAAAGACAAAAGAAACAATCCGGATTACAAACATTGGGAGGAAGACAGTGTAGAGTATGCATCAGGTAAGAAGTGATTATTGATATATACCATGTTATTTTTGGAGGCAGGGATGCCTCCTTTTTTCTTGAATTGGAGCAAACACCCCCAATATGGGTAAATCCCCCAATAGGGCAGTTGCAGGAAGCAAGCGGATTGGAGTAAAACAGCAGAAAAACAAGGGAATGCTCCAAGCCGGTAGAATTGAACTAAGATTGGATTGGAGTAAAACAGCAGAAAAACAAGCAAATGCTCCAAGCTGGAAGAATTGAACAAAGAGTGGGTTGGAGTAAAACAGCAGAAAAACAAGCAAATGCTCCAAGCTGGAAGAATTGAACA
>USFH01000007.1 GCA_900553925.1 uncultured Clostridium sp. | reverse complement strand
CCCGGTCTAACCATATCGAGCCATGTTTCCGGATAACGGGCAACCGCACCGGTATTGGCACAGTGGCGGATGGCGAACCGTCTGCCGAGCTTTTCCTCGACGCTTTTGATTACATCGGTAAATAACTGGAACTGATGCTCCGTGTAGGCTTTGCATGCATCACCAGGCTCATCGGACACAGCAAAATGAGTAAAGATACCTTCGGCGTAAAGCCCAGGAAGCGAGCAGCCCTCGCAGATCCCTTCTACACCGGTATCAAAATAATCGCCGTCGCACAGATATCCAAGCCTTGACATTCCGGTGTCAACCTTGATATGAATCTTCAACGTACCGCCGCATTTCACGGCTTCTTCACTGTATTCAAGTGCCTTTGCCTTACAGGTAACAGCCTGTGTGATGTTGTACTCAATCAGGCGGCTGACCTGCTCCTTCGGTGTATGTCCAAGAATCAGAATCGGCATGGTAATGTCATTTAAGCGAAGTTCAATCGCTTCGTCGATGCTGCTGACCGCCAGATAATCAGCACCTAGCTCCTGCAGCAGGCGGCTGACCTGTACAGAACCGTGTCCGTAGGCATCTGCCTTGACAACGCCTAAAAACTTGACATCCGCACCAATCCGGTCGCGCAATGTTTTATAATTATGAGCAAGGGCATCCAAGTCAATTTCCGCCCATGTCAGCTTCAATGTGGAATCCATCTTTCGCACCTCGATTATGCAATATTTGGTTCTTATTTTAGCACAAAAAGTTACGAGAATCCATATTTACCGAAAAAACCTGATATGAAAACAGGAGATGTTTTGATTTCTGTAATTTTTACGGATGAAAAAACGGCATACGATAAGATAATGAAGGAATTCGACGGGCGGCATGGAATATATACAAGTGGGAATTCGACAGAAAATCATAAAGGAATGGAAATTTATATAACATTGATGAAATAGAAACAGATAATCATACGATAGATTCGGGGGAGGAAGAATCAGATGGAACAACATATTTTGGCACCGGGATTAAATGGATCGGAACTCATAAAAAGTCTTGGACTGCATGGAAAGACCTGCTTCAACCTGTATATTGATAATGGGGTGAGCCTTGCGAAGGAGGCACTTATCCGGGCAGGTATCGCGATCACGCAGCATGTGATCACGCCGGAGGAAGAGGTGATTTTGTTCACGCAGGCACTGCAGGGAATCCGTTATTTTGGAACTGTAAAATATGCGGACGTGCAGAAGATTGCCTCGGCGGTCCGGACGATGCGTGTCATGATCGGCGCCGGGGAGGAACATACACAGATACAGGGGAACCTTGGGAAGGGGATATTTCAGGAGAAGAATCAGGCGCTCTGGCAGGTGTATGAAGCGTATATGCAGCTGTTAGAAGTGCGGCAATGGACAGATACAATTCAGATTATCCGCCGGGCGATTGCAGAATGTGAAGCATGGGAACAGCCGGTCACAGTGCTTGAGGAATATCCGCTTACACCGTTGGAGCAGGCGCTGGCGGAGAAGCTCTCAGGCGGGGAAGTACGGACCGTTTCGTTCCGTGCTTTGTATCAGGCAGAGCAGAAGCCGACGAAGGTTGCAAGCATCCGTATGTGCTATGGCATGGCAAATGAAGTGGAGACGATCCTGCAGGAAACGTACGAGACAAAAGTACTCGACCATTGTACAGTTGCCCTTGCGGATTATAATTCGTACAGCCAGATCTTCTATGATTACAGTGTGAGCCGCGCGATACCGGTCACATTTGGACGTGGTGTGTCCATTGCAAATACCGTTCCGGCGATGCTGCTGCGGAAGTATGAGCATTGGATCTCGGATGGATTCTTCGATGCGGCATCTCTGTGCGCAATGTTTCAATATCCTTTTTTTGATCAGGCTGCATGGCTGAAACAGATTGAATATTTCCCGGAAAATGAGGAAGCATGGCTGGTGGATATCGACACACAGCAGGAGGTAGAGGCGTTTTTTGCATTTGTCGGCAGATGTCGTTTTACAAATGATGCAGAGACGAATCAGCGGCGGATCCGTGATCTGCGGCATGCATTGGAATTAGAATCATTTTTATATACAGGTGTGGATGCGACGGTGGGAGATTACCTGGAACTGCAGGAGAAGAAGAATCGCCTTTTGATCCTAGAGAAGGTGGCGGAGGAGCTGGCACTTCCGGTGGAAGAATTCATAGCCCGGTATGCGAGAATCCGTCAGCCGGAAACTGCGGATGCGGAATCTTATTTTGCGTCGATCGATCAGGAAGCGTTGCAGGTGATAAAACGGAAATGCAATGCGATCCGGATGGCAAATCCGGAACAGGCAGGCACAGATATTTTCCAGGATATCTACGGTGAGATGGTGGGAGCGCAGTCTGCGTGTGCGGGGGCAGTGCATGTGACGGACATTGCGGGAGCGATGTCTTCCATCCGGCAGAATGTGTATGTCGCAGGACTTGCGGCTTCTAAGTATCCGAAGTATCAGCAGGAAAACTTCTTATTGCTGGACGCGGATATTGAACAGTTTGGACCAGAGGCGGCAGGTATGCGTTCGCTCGAGAAAACAAACCAGCGTCGGAAGGAATTACTACGGCTTGCCCATATGACATGTGCGTTTTCGGGGACGCTGCATTTGTCTTATGCGGGACTCGATGTATCAGAACTGAAAAATGAGAATGCGTCCTCCGTCATCTATGAGCTGTGTCAGGAAGAGCGAGGCGGTGCGATAACGGACAAAGAACTGGAGGTACGCACACGGAAGGTTGGATATTTTGAGCCGGCAATGTCAGCGGCAAGGCTTGTAGGACAGGCATACAATGCAGGAAAACAGATTACATTCCAGGGCGAGCAGCAAAAAAACTATACGAACAGCAATCGAAAAAAGTATACCGTACGTGAATGGGTGCAGGAGACAGAGGATGTGGCAGTGATGGAGCCGGATGCATTGACAGGCGGATTCCGGGTGCTGTCGGAAGAGGCGATGGAAGGGCTGCTTGACCGTTTGATAAAGCGGTGCATTGCAAAGTCGCTTACGATCGAAGAATACAGACAGATCGCATCAAAGCTGTTTGATCAGTACATATTAGAGACACCGCCCGTGTATGAGGCGGATATCGGGGATGTGAAGCAGCAGTTTCTGGGGATGGTTGAACTGACCTATGATGCGGTGACGCTTTCAAATGCCAAAAAGCCGGAGAAGCTGTGGCAAAGCATGGAAGATGGAAAATCGGTTGTCGGATGTCCGGATGTTATAAAGAGACGGAGTACCGGTGAATATGACTTTATTAAATTCGAGATCTGTGAATGGAAGGAAACGGTGCCAAAGAGAAAATACAATGCCGATGACATAAAGGAAAGCTCCGCGAAGGGGCAGTTTGAGAAGGCAGCGAAGGCACAGGTTGCCGCGTACAGGAAGATGCTGGAAGCACGCGGATGTACGGTAAGTTCCGGGACGATCAAAAACATCCGAATCAATCAGACTTACCGGGAAACGAGATAGAGTTTTGGGAGGAGAACATATATGGATACAATGAATGAACAGTTGCAAATGGACCAGATATCCCGGAACCGGATGGTTTTGGACATAGACAGCAATTTCTTCGTAGAGGCAGGTGCCGGTTCGGGAAAGACAACGATGCTTGTAAACCGGATGGTTGCGATGGTGGAACAGGGACGGGATATCAGCCGGATTTGCGCGATTACATTTACGAAGGCGGCGGCAAATGAATTCCGTGGCAGGTTTCAGAAGCTTCTGCTGGAGCGGAGTAATCCGGAATCTGTCTATGTCGATCGTGGATACGCAGGACAGCTTCCACCGCCGACGGAGGAAACACGGGAGCGGTGCGCGTACGCACTCAGGAATCTTGATCTGTGCTTTATGGGGACGATTGACGCATTCTGCCAGATGCTGATTGCGGAGCACCCATATGAGACGGGAGTGCCATCCGATGCATCCGTTGTTCCGGATGCGGATCTGGACCTTCTGTACAAGCAGGAGTATATCCGAATCTGTGAGGGCGCATATGGAGAGGCGCTTGCAGGGCTTGCTGCGAGCTTCCATGCGCTGAATCAGTCCCCGGAGCTGGTGTTCGTCAAAGGAATGCGGGTATTTATGGAGAACAAGAATTCGACGCTTGCATTTACGGAGGAACGCGGGTATGTGCCGAACACGTTAGATGATACCTACCGGACGCAGATCGAAGAGATCCGGAAGCTGTATCCGGGTGAATATACCTTTAAGGGCACATGGGAGCGGAAGCTCTCAATTGTACTTGGTAAGCTGAGTCAGATGAAGCAGAATCTGGAGCAAACTCTGAAATACAATCATGCACCGGAAGAGCGGAAGCAAATAGAAGTAAAATACGAAAAAACCACTGGGATTTATCATACGCTGCAGGACTTACAATATAACACTTCCATGACATTTCTTGCGGCAGCGGCACCGAAGATTGCAGAATACCTGCGTGAAAATGGGGTTATGACGTATTTTGATTATCTGTATTATCTGCGGAATATGTTACGCGAGGATGCCAGACAGGGCGGTGCGCTGATTCAGTATATCTTCCGGCGGCATTCGTATTACCTGATCGATGAATTCCAGGATACGAATCCGATCCAGTCGGAAATCTTCTTCTATCTGACGGCGGAACATCCGGTGGAAAACTGGCAACACTGTGATCCGAAGCCGGGAACCCTGTTCATCGTAGGAGATCCGAAGCAGTCGATCTATCGTTTCCGGAATGCAGATGTGGGTTCTTATTTGCGCGTAAAGGAGTTATTTGCGGCGATGCCACAGGGCGATATTCTGCAGCTTACGCAGAATTTCCGTTCCCGGAACAAGCTGTGCCAGTTCTTCAACACTGTATTCGGGGATGAATTTCGGGAGAGTGCATATCAGTGTGGATTTACGCCAATCCCAATCGTAAAACAGGAACAGCCGGAGTTTGAGGGTGTGTACTCGTATATCTGCCGTGCACCAAAGTATGTAAATGAGGAAATGGCTGACCAGTACCAGGTTCCGAAGATCATTCAGACGCTGGTTGGGAATCCGGAATTTCAGATACAGGATCCGGATGGCACCGGGCTAAGACCGATCCGGTATCGTGATATTATGGTCATTCACAAGTCGAAGACCAACATGGGAACGATGCTTGCGGAGTTTGAACGGCAGGAAATTCCTGTGCGTGTAGAGGGGAAGGTACGGTTTGATGAATGCAAGGCACTGCGTAAGGTGTTCGAGACATATAAGCTCCGTGCAAATGTAGCAAACTGTCCGCCGGCAGCATTATTCTACCAGATCATGGAAGAGACACCGGTCTACGACGAAGTGGAAGCGGACGGAATGGAAATCTTATATTACGTGCTGGAGCTTCTGCGGAATGCGGAGAACGATAGAAGAATCGTGACACCGGAGGATGGCGTAGCCTATATAGAATCCTTGATGCAGGAATATGCGGAGGAGGAACGCTGTCTGAGCCTGACCGAGGATGCGGACTGCGTGCATATGGCGAATCTGCACAAGGTAAAGGGGCTGGAGGCACCGGTCGTGATCCTCGCATATGCCTATCCGCTGCGTCAGGACCCATATTTACATACAGAATATGATGCGGATGGAAGTAAAACCTATCTGTTCCGGCTGGAGAAGGACAGCAAATATCCGTGGAATAACTTCCAGAAGATCGCAAGCTTCTCGACGGACGTATATGGGGAATATCATAAGCGGGAGCATGCGGCTCTGGATGCAGAGCTGACACGGCTGATCTATGTGGCGGCAACACGTGCCAGAAATGTGCTGATCGTGAGTAACTGCGAAGTGGGTACGGGAGACAATATAAGATATGAAAGCACCTGGCAGCCATTGCTCAAAAAAACAAATGAAAACTTCTTCTATATGGCAGGACGCCGTGCCCCGGGGTATGTGCCGGAGGCAAAGAGCAGACCGGAGACGCAGGCGGCGGATCTGTACAAAAAGGCAGAGGAGACTTGCATCCTGAACGACCGGGAGGGAGAGATACCGGGGTATGAGATGATCACGCCGAGCCGGTTAGAGCTTGAAACTGAGGTGACGGACATGGGAGAAACGGATGCTCAGGATATGCAGGAGAACACAGGAATGGTGGGAATCGGGAAATCTGAACAGGGACGGGAATCCGATGGGGAGGTAGTCACCAGAGAGGAACGCGTATTCCTGCTTACGTGTGCAAATGTACTCGGCACGATGCTGCACCGGTTGATGGAGCTTCTCGTCCGCTCGAAAAATCAGATGTCTGTAGCGGACATGACCACACAGATCTTAGAGGAGTGCCTGCCAGCGGAATATGAGCTGCAAAGAGAGATATTCGCTCATGCGGTCACGGCAACGGCAGAGCGAATCCGGCAAGGTGGTTTCGCACAGGAAAATGGTGTGCCACAGGATATTCTGCAGACACTGCTTACGGCAGAGGAAGTCTGCACAGAGGTTCCGTTTTGCTATTCCGAAAAGCAGGGAGATAAGACGGTACTGTATAACGGAATCATGGATGTTGTCTACTGTGAGCATGGGAACTGGCATATCATTGACTATAAGACCAATCAGGATGGAGAGCATCTGGATCAGAAATACCATGCCCAGCTTGACACGTATATCAAAGCACTGAAACAGACAACCGGACATGAAGCAGATGCAAAAATCTATCATATCGAAGTATAAATTTACATATAAAAGTTAAAAATAGGATAAAATATTGCAAAAGCAGCTTTCACGGTTGACTTACGGAATCCCTTGGGATAATATAAGGATATAACGTAGAAAAAGAGGTGCAATTATGTACAATGTATATAAGAATCATGAAGACCGGCTGCCGGATGTCAGAATCCAGAAGCTGGAGCTTATTAATTTCAAGGGCGTAAGATATGGTGTCGTTGAGATGAACTGTGCGAAAGAGATGGGGAAAACCGTGAAGCGGGTTGAACGGGACGGACTATGCATAACGCGGGAACCGGATACAGAAAAAAAAGAATGGAGTTCCGATATTCTGGCGCTGTACGGACAGAATGGCTCCGGCAAATCATCCCTGGTCGATGCATGCAAGACATTGAAGGCAATCATCGGCGGATACCGTCTGCATCAAACGTTCGCGAAGTTTATCAACAAGGGAGCGAAGCTTGCCGAAATCTATGTGGAGTTTTTGTTCGTGTATAAGGATGGAACGCAGGCGCTTGTCACATACGAGGCGGCCCTGCGCGCGGAAGAGATCACAGAGCAGACACAGGACATCGAGCAAAGCGGCGATATGGAGAAGACGCAGCTCTGCATGCATGTATCGGATGAAGTCGTCCGGACGAACCTGTACGAGGACGGCAGACTTGGACGGCTGCATGCAATCGTTGACACGAAGGAAAATGTACTCTGTGGAAAGGCACTGGAGGAATATTTCTTCGATAAGGATGATTCGGATGTACGCAACGAACTCATTTACCTGAAGCGGAAAACCTATGACGATTCGCAGTCCTTCGTGTTCAGCCAGTCCCTGACGAAAGAGCTTGATAAGAAGAATACAGAGGAGCATTGCTCCAAATACTACGAGATCCTGTCAGAGCTTCAGTATTATGCGACGCATTATCTCTATGTGGTTGATTCCCATACGAGTATGGTTGCGCTCTATGGAGCCGGCATACCGCTTTATATACAGGGACTTGATAAGCCGGTTCTGCTCGGAAAGAGGAAACCGCTGGCGATGGACCTGTACGAATATGTGGAGCAGCAGTTCGCGAAGATCGATGGCATGATGCATGCACTGATTCCGGATCTGCACCTGGAGCTGGAGACGACAGAAACCGTACTGGAGAACGGACAGAAGGGCGTATTTGTAAATATTATCTCCGTCCGGGGAGACAACCGGATTCCGCTGCTGCATGAGTCAGATGGTATTATTAAGCTCACATCGATCGTCGCGGTGTACCTGTTTGCTTATCAGGAGAAGGCGGCGACCCTTGTCGTGGACGAGCTTGATGCAGGTGTCTTCGAATATCTGCTTGGACAGATGCTCGAGATCTTCGAAAGCAACGGCAAAGGCCAGCTGATTTTTACATCACATAACTTGAGAGCGTTGGAGGTACTTGATAAGAAATTCATCCGGTTTACAACTGCGAATCCTTTGAACCGTTATTACCGGTTCAAGAGTGTCGGCAGGACGAACAACCTGCGCGATCTGTATCTGCGGGAGATCATGACACCGAAGCAGGATGAGCCATTATATAGCGGAAATGAGATCGATACGATCAAGGAAGCGATGGAACAGCTAAAGGACAAATAAAAATAAATGAAAAATTGAATTATTTATCTAAATAATAATGTAACTCCTGCCGATATAAAGCATGAAAATAAGAAATTGTATAAAAAATACGATTTTTGCCATTGACATTATGATATGCGCATGGTATATTGTACAAGGACGCGAAAGGAGCGCGCCATGGGAGATTGGTTGTGTAGTGGGTTTGTTTTATGATGAAATGGAGGAAGTACATTATGGATAATACATTTAATAGAGATACAAAGGCAGCACTTTTGACAGAGGAAGAGGTTCATGCACTTGCGAAGCGCATTGCCGCAGATCCGGAGGGCGCAGACGGACAGGCAGCCCGAGACACACTGGTTGTGCGCAACATGGGACTTGCCAGAAAGGCTGCAAGAAACTATGCCCAGATGAGTGGGCTGGATGAGGATGAGCTTATTCAGGAAGCAGCGCTTGGCCTGTTCGATGCAGCAATCCGGTATGACTATACGAAGGGCTTTAAGTTCAGCACCTATGCGATGTGGTGGATCAACCAGAAGATCCGCCGTTTCATCAGCAACAACGGTGCTGCCATCCGTAAGCCCGAGTATGTGATGACGAATCTGAGCCGGGTGACAAAGATGGAAACGGCACTCGCACAGAAACTTGGCAGAACACCTACAATCAGAGAGCTTGCAGAGGCGCTCGATGAGTCGGAGGAAGATGTCGAGACGTGGAAGTCCATGAAGAGTATCCGTATGGAGTCAATCGACGAGCGCGTCGGTGAGGATGGGGATACGACAAGAGGTGAGCTGATCGCGGATGAGATCAGTCTGACACCGGAACAGAATATGGAACAGCAGGCACTGCGTCAGGCAGAGTGGGAGGTTCTCAGCATGCTGACAGACAAGCAGGCAAAGGTGCTCATCATGCGTACCGGTCTGGATGGCAATGATCCGATGACACTCGACGAGATTGCCAGGCACCCTGACTTCGGAGTGACGAGGGAGCGTATCCGTCAGATCGAGAGCCAGGCTCTCTCGCGGATCAGCCGGAATCCGAAGATGCGCCGTATGCTGGAGGATTTCCGGGAGAACCGGACAGCGGCTTAGGAATATAGAGATTCCCCGTGTATATCGTGACAGATATGCACGGGGCTTTTGTGATATCCGATGAAAACGAAGGAGAAACGGAGGTGGACATATGAGGAGATCAGATGGGTTACATATTTTATATGAGAATATTCCGCAGGTTGAGAAGCAGGCGGTTGGAAGAAGAATTGAAGCATTGATGAAGAATACAGACATACGTCCGTCCGACATCGCACAGCTCATGCACATATCGGTGCAGGCTGTGGCGAAATGGACGAATGGAATTACGATTCCGGATCTGCAGCATCTGGTGGAGGTAAGCTATATATTTGATACATCCGTCGATTATCTGTTGATCGGCGATGTACCGGAGGAAGAAAAAAGCGAAGTTCATCAGCGGTTGTGGCAGACGTTGTCACAATCAGAAATTCAGTGATAATTATATTGAAGGTTCAATACCAGGTGAGGAGGATAAATTATGAGGTTACAGGAGTGGTGTAAGAAACATCCATATCAGAAAAAAGTGTTATTGACAGACGAAGTGGCGAATGTAAATCGCCTTGCGCGTCTGGTGAATAAGGAGAAACTGCCAATCGCGAATCTGGAGGGAAAACGATTCGTGGATGTGGCGAAGGAGATGATAATCCGGGAAAGCGCGGAAGCTGGGAACTGCGCGCCTGTGCATGAGATTGGTCAGAACGTAGCTGCCCTTCTTGTATACCGGATTCTGATGTCGAACAGAGAAAACGATCGGTTTTCGTTTGTCCCTTACGAGAGTCTCTGCCTGGAGACGGCGGAGGAGATCCTTCGGGTGATGAATGTTGTTCGGATGGGGAAGAAAACGGACGAATTCGACCGGTTATTAACAGAGAAAGAAGCACAGTTTGAAGCCCTGATCGAAACGTATGAAAAGTACCTGGTGGCGGAGAACCTCTATGATAAGGTTCGCATGCTGCAGGAAGCCGTGGAGATCGGAGATACACAGAAAAAGCAGGATGGTATCTGCTATGCGATTTTTGATTATAAGGAAGAAGAGCTTACTTTTCTTGAACGTAGGTTTGTTCAGGCAATCACGAATGAGTATGTAACGATTGACACACCTGCATTGGATGCAAATATTGAGAAGCAGTTTTGCAGGTCGTATGGACAGATGAACGAGATTCAGTATGTGCTGGAAGATATGCAGAAGAGAAAACTTCCGTTTGGCGGGGTGAACATCCTGTATCCATCAGAAGAGTATGAGAATATGATCCGGGTTGCCTTGAAGGAACGGGGGATTTTCTATGCGTGTGTGGATGGGTACAAAGTGTCTGATAATGCATGCAGTACACTCCTTTTTGCAGTAATTGACTGGGCACTTGGAAATTATAATTATGAATTGTTTCAGAATGTCGTGGACAATCGTCTGATCCGGATGTCTAAAGATTACCGGATTGTAAGACCGTTCAATCTTGGCTGGGGTCTGCCGCGATATGAGATGTTTCTTGATCAGATGCGTAATCACCGGGATGACTATCTGGATCTTCTGGAAGCTCATCGGATGATTAAGAGAAAACCGGAAGAGGATGGAACGAAGACGCGTATTGTGTGCAGTGAGGAATTCCTGAAATTTGTAGAAACATTGACGGATATATTTTCAAAGTATGAGAAAGACACAACGGTGTCAATCTTTGAACTCTATGACAAGCTGTATCATTTCATCCGGGAATATGCGCAGATCGAGAATTTTGATAAGCCATATATGAACCAGTTATGGAGTCTGCGCAGCTTTTTTGAACATGCGGGCAACGCAGATTCCTTACAGCAGGCCTTGGAATTCATCCGGAAATATGTGGAGGAAATATCTCTTGCGGATGATGAAAAATCAAATGCGGTCACAGTTATGAGGATGGGAAGAACGGCAATTCTTGAACGCCCATATCAGTACTGCCTCGGCATGGCTTATGATACATTTGAACAGAAAATTGCTGATTCACCGGTAATTTCTGACCGGAGACTGGTGGAATTAGTGGATACGAAAGCGGGATATGTAGAGCTTAGTATGAAAATAAATGACCGGAAGAAGTCGCATCTCATACAGAGTATGCAGACACAGCGGGAAGGTATGTTCACGATGATTCGCTGCGAATATGATACAGTCAATAATCGTGAGATTACAGCGTCGCGTGTCTATAGTGAATGTCTGAACCAGTCGGCAGGCAGCAAGGAGCTGGCAGTGGGCTATCCAAATGTCTGTGCAGCGGATAAAAATTATAAGATAGATAAGAAGAAACTCTTCGATGACGCAGCGGGGTATGAGGAGACAAATCCGGATATCAAAGCCTACTATCAGTCGCTGCATGTGAGGGAAGAACAGATCAATGGCAAGCGGCTGGTGCATCTGGAACACATCAGCCCGACAGACATCCAGACATTGATGGACTGCCAGTTGAAGCTTGAATATAAGCGCCGCCGGATGAATACGGAGAAACTGGAATACGAGGTCTGGAAGTGGCTACCGGCGAATTATAAAGGTAATTTGTTCCATGAGGTGATGGAGCAATACTGCAATGAGAAGCTGAAAGGTGTTTCGGTTGGTGCGGGTACACGCCCGGATTATATCCGGCTGGAACAGATATTTGACAAGAAAGCAGCGCAGTTTGAACTGCTTGTTCCATCCGGCTCTGGGGCTGCCGTGCAGCGGGAAAAAGAGAATTATAAGAAGATGGTGAAGGATTATGTGACACATCTTTATACAGAACTTGCAGGGAAATGGCGCGTGATTGCCTGTGAGAAGGAATTTGAGACGGCGATCCGGTATATGGATGAAACAGGAAATGATTTTAAACCGGATATGAAGACAGATTCCGATGGAAATACGGTGCCTGATCTGGACCGCGATGCAATCTGCTATTCCTACCATGGATTTATTGACCGGATTGATGCATCGGAAACCGATCTGCAGGTGGGGGTACCGCCTGTGTGCCGGATAATTGATTATAAGACCGGGAAGAAGGATTCCTTGGTCAAAAAGATTGAGAAGAATACGCAGCTGCAGCACCTGATCTATCCGAATGGTGTGCCCGAAAAGGTCACTAACGTGCAGTATGATTTCCCGTACGATGGAATCCAGACAGAGGTTAGAAATGTGTCTCATGGCGAAGATCTGCCCCTGCCTGTGAGAGAGAGAATTGCGAAGATATTTCTGAAAAATGCGGTTGTTGAAGAAAGCGCGGATGCATGTACATATTGTGACTATAAGGATGTATGTGTACGCAGATTGCAGATTGCAGAATAAGAGACGGGTGTGCCCGGACGTGTTATTGTGCCGGGCGTTACGCATAGATTATAGAGGAGGGTTTACCATGGAGATACATGTATCAGACAAAGAGGACAGAGGTTCCATTCTGAAGAATCTGGATAAAAATATGTTTGTGGAAGCTGGTGCCGGCGCAGGTAAAACAACTACGATCGTAAATCGGATCATTGAACAGTTGAAGTCCGGACGGCTTGTCGCAGAGAAGCTGGTAGCAATCACATTTACGAACGCGGCAGCAGAAGAACTGCGAGGCAGAATTATGAAGCGGCTGCACGAGGAATCTGAGAATCCATCGCTGACACAGGAGGAGCGGGAAAATCTGGAAGCTGCAATCGAAAATGAAAGCCTGATTCAGATATCCACGATTCACAGCTTTTGCAAACGTCTGCTGACAGAGCAGACATTCGCGGCAAAACTTCCGATGGATGTGCAGCTGCTGGAAGATACGGATGCGAAAGTATGGAAGCTGGCATTCTTTCGTCAATGGTTCAAAGAGAAGATGACACCGGATAGATTGTCATCCCTTATATCCGAGACACAGCAGGAACAGGCGGGGGCTTATATCAAGAGCTTGTTTCTTGATATCTGTGATCTGCCGATGGATCATAATATCCGTTATGCGGCACCGCTTCTTGTACCGGGGTCACATAAATATGATGACTATATTACGGAGATACGGAAGTCGGTCAGTGATATTTTCACAGAGACATTGGGTATTTTGCGCAGGGATGTAAAGCCATTCAAGGATATGGATGAGGTAATAAAGGAAACAGCACCATACGGAAGCGGCACCGTGGGATATCTTTCAAAGGCAGCGCAGACGCTGTATGAGAATTATAAGAATTGTACGGGAAAAGATCTGGTGCAGTATTATTGTGCCTGCTGGCAGAACAAGGAAACAGTAAACGAGGATGGTTTGAAATTCTTTGATGGCCGTAATGTAAAGGCTCTGCCTGCACATGGCAAAGATACTGGAAAAACGAGAAATGCCGAGTTGTTAGGTGTTGTTCAGAAATGGACAAACTGGATTTCGATGCTTGAGGCTTATCAGGCATCCCTGTTTGTACAAGCGGCAGAGGAGGCACGGCTGGCTTATCGTGATCTTATCCGGAAGCCGGAGAACCGCCATGTTATCACGAATGACCTTCTGTTGCAGGAAGCACTGGCACTGGTGAAGAACAATCCGGAAGCCAGACGCTTCTTTCAGGAAAGCTTTACCTGTATTTATGTCGATGAATTTCAGGATACGGATCCGGTGCAGTGCGAACTCATCGAGCTGCTCTGCGAGGAGATAGAACAACCGGATAAGAGAAGAACGGGTTCGTTCTTCCTGGTTGGCGATCCCAAGCAGTCAATCTATGCGTTCCGTGGCGCGGATGTGGATGTCTATAATGCAGTAAAGACAAAGTATGCACCGAACCAGATCGTGGATGTGGAGGAGTATGCACTTGAATGCAATTTCCGGTCGGAAAAACCGGTTGTGGACTGGGTGAATCAGAACTTTGAGCATCCGATCGAAGCGATGTTTTCCGGCGGTTATACACCGATGGCAGCAGCAAATGATAATCCGGATGAGCCGGGGGTTCTGCGGGGGGTATATACACTGGATCATCCAAACTGGTGCAAAGCAAAGGGCGATCCGTATCAGAGTAGCAACTTCTATGATAGCAAAAGTACAAAGAAGGCCCAGTTAAAAGACAGTCAATGTGTTGCGGCACTGGTCCGCCATCTGACGGGAGATGGTCTGAAGATCTGGGATAAGAAGAAGGAAGTAAACGAAGAAGGAAAACAGGTAGAGACATGGGTAAAGCGTCCGGTTGAATATCGTGATATCCTGATTCTGTGCGAGAAGAAGGATGCAATTAATCTCTATGCAGATGTATTGAAGAAAGCGGGAATTCCTGTCAATCTGTATGGTGCCCTGGAATTGAACGAGGAGGAACTTCCGCTGCGGTTCCGGCAGCTGTATCATTATCTTGCATATCCATTTGATATGCAGGCAGCATGTGGCGCACGGGAAATACTGATGGGGTCAAAGCTGACCGCAGCCAATGAACTGGAAGCAGATGCGAGAGCCGAAATGTTAAAGGAGCGTACAAAATCATTGTCCGCATACGAACTGCTACAGTATATGGCACATCATGTGGAATATATTTTAGATGCAGAAACAACCGGGGAAGCGGTGAGACGGGCACAGTCCCGTATTCAGCAGATTTTAGAAGCCCTGATTGTGAATCCGCAGGAAAGCAGGCAGGAAGTCGACCGGAAATTGCAGATGTATATGGACTCAAAGGTTGACCGTGAACTGATTATGGATAAGGGTGAAAATGCGGTTCGTTTTATGAATCTGCATAAGGCAAAAGGCCTTGAAGGAAGGATCGTGATTCTGGCATCGCGGACGTCACGCAGCTCCCATAAGAGTCCTTACCGGGATGGCTTGGATTATTATCCGATAGCGAAGATTCGCGATGATGGTACCGGGAGAGGATCTATGTTTTCGTCAGAACTTGTACCGTACAGCGGGATGTTGGATGCAAGTGGAACGAAGATTGCCGATCTTGCACAGAACAAGATACGACAGGAACGAATTCGCCAGGACTATGTGGCAGTGACTCGTGCAATGGAGGTACTGATCTTCATGGATGCCTTGTGTGATGGATGTGTGTACAGCGAATATGATCTGACCACGGATGTGAAGAATCTGCTGCATTATACAGGTGTGACACAGAAACCGACATTGCAGGAAGAGATAAATGCAATTCTGTCTAATGCATCGTCCACGGTAGCATCAACGCCGCAGCCCATCGATTATAATATGGGGGCGTGGGATGTTTCCATAGAGGACACGCAGAGGTTCCATCAGAGTCATTCCGTGACTCCGTCTTCTCTGGAGATGCAAGATACTGTGTGGAAACCGGGACCGGACGCAGATCCGCGCCCAACCGGAAATATATTTGGTACGGCTATGCATCGTTGCTTTGAACTATTGGTGAATCGAATCCGAAGTGAACAGGTGCCGGCAGATGCATCGACGGAGGATAAAGCTCGTTTGGTACAGGCAGTTGTGATGCAGGCAGTCCTGGAAAATTATGAGGATATTGTGGTAGGACTTGAATCGGATGAGGCAGAAGAACAACGGAAGTTGTACCAGACGTATCTGGAATCAGTGATGACCTGGTTCCTTGCAGATACAGCGATGATGCAGGCGGTTCGGGACGCAAAGGAGGTTTATACGGAGCTTTCCTTCTCACAGTTTGCAACGCAGGAGGATGCAGGAAACGTCGATGCAGATGTGATGGATATACTTAAGCAGAGGTTTGCTTTAGACGCGGAGGAGCTGTATTGGCTGAACGGATCCGCAGATCTTGTCCTTGTGGATGCGGATGGCAACATCCGTATTGTAGATTACAAGTCGGATCATATCGGTACGGAGACCGTGGACAATCTCGAACAGCATTTAAATACCTGCTACAACAATCAGCAGCAGATGTATCGATATGCGCTGTCCGTTATCTTTCAGGTGCCTGTCGATCGTATCTCGTTTGAGTATTATCATTTGTATAGATAGAATTGCTCACATATAGAAAGTCGATGATATTTCTATTGCAGGAACACTGCCTGAAATTGTAAAATAATACAAAAAACAGCAGATTGGAGCATAAGATATATGGGTAACAAACGATTTTATCCCGGAAATGCAGGGAAAAAGGGCATGGCAGATTCTATTTATGCCATGATGATGGAGAATACAAAGATACAGCAGAAGGAGAGGAAGGCGGAGAAGGCGGAGGCAGAGATGGCTTCCGCGGAGGAAACGCCGGTGCCTGCGGCAGAGAAAAAGCAGTATGCACCGACATCTCTGATTCTATACCGGCATTATGTCACGTATCAGGGTGCATTTTCTATCTGGCCGGCAGAGGGTGCAGATGTGGATGATTGTTTCTCGAAGACAATCCTGCATGTGATGCGGTGGCTGCGGATGCGCCTGAAGGGTGCAATTCCGGATGAGGATTCCAAGGAAGCGAAGATCCTGCAGCAGTTGGATGTCGATTATCCGGATCCGGAGAACAGCCGTGACTTCCACATCGAACAGGTAGGCGAGATGGAGGCAAAGGTTCTGCTTGATATTAACACGCTGTACCGGAAGGACTGGAACGACTGGACGTTCCGCCTGCTTGAGCCGGATAATAACAATGACAGAAGCGATGTGCAGGGGCGTACGTTCGTGACAAATGTGCTCGTGAAAAAGGAAGCGGATTCTGTGACGCTTGGGGTGAAAGTGACTTGCCGCGAGTCGAAGAACAATCAGGAGGAAGCATCGGTCTATCGACCGGGATTTGTGAAGTCTATCAATGAAGATGGAACCATGATCGTGGGTGAGTATGGATTGCCGAAGGAATATGCATTTACAGAGGGCATCTGCATCGTAAATGGCAAGTCGAACCAGGAGTGTGAGAAGCTGTATGCGCAGATGATTGACAGTCCGCGCCGGCAGATGCCGGTTGTATTTATTCCGGAGAATTATTATGAGGAAAATAAGGAACCGGTTGAATTCATGACACGTTCGATTCTCGGATTTGGTCATGTGGTCGTGGTTCAAAATGGCGTGAGCAAGCTGTTCGCAAACTGTATGAACAATCAGGAGTATATCGATCAGATGACCGCGCAGAAGATTCTTGTACATAGAAGCAATCATGTATTTGCCAAGGACGCGGAGACGCTGTATTTTGATACGGCGGAAGAAGACGTGCTCAAGCGCGTCGGCGCATCTGTGAAGAAGGAGCCGAAGAGAAAGCAGTTTACCTATGACGGACATGCATTTTACACCGAGGCAAAGCGCGAATACCAGACGGCAGAGCTTGAAAAACGCGACATGGATTCCCATTATGCAGCACTATATGCCAGTGAATGTGAACGCCGGGAGAAGCTGGAGAAGGACTACAACGAGGTTCAGACCGACCGGAACAATCTGGAGAGTGCAAAGCAGGCACTCGAACAGAAGGCTGCCAGCCAGGAGGCAACGATCCGCCAGATCCATGGGGATAATGAGCGCAAAGCAGTGAAGATTGTCACGCTGAACGAGGAAATTCGCGAGCTGCAGGAAAAGCTTAAGGACAAGCCGCAGCAGACGGTCAATCAGGAGGAGATGGATGCATTTTATAATAAGATGTACCAGCCGCTTCTGCACTGCCCGCAGAAAGGACCGAACATCAAGGAAGATTTCACCAGATGGATTGAGGAGTATTATAGTGAGTATCTGATCGTTCATCCGAAGGCGAGAAAGGCACTGAAGGATGATGACCGGCCGATCGACTGGAACCAGTTATGCCGGATTATTCACTATATCGCTGGCTACACGATCCACATGAATGAAGGCGGAACGACGAGGGATGAGAATATCGCGCGCAGCTATGATCCGTGTTCCGATCATTGGACGGTGGAGAATGTGTCATCCGGCAAGGCCGGGGCATTGGATATGTTCCCGGAGGACTATCAGATGGATATCTCTCAGTTTGATTCCGGCAAGCGCGCAGTGTATGCAGACAAGCATGTCGGTGTTGGCAAGGGGAGAGATGCGGGTGCTGTCCGTGTGTATTTCTATTACGATGCGGAGATTCAGAAGAGCATTATTGGAAGTATGCCGCTGCATCTGAGAACGGTGAAGGATCCAACTTAACAAGTGTATTATTATTGGAAAAATAAGGAGGAAGAAAGATATGATTACAGGAGAGAAGATATTTGATCTGCCATTTTACAATGCAAAGGGAATTCTGACTGGGGGAGATGTGTTCGGACCGCGTTACCGGATCGCGAAGCTTACCGTAGAGGAAGCACCGGAAGAGGAAGGCGGAGAAGGAACGAAGACCGATTATTTTGATGTCTGTGTGTGGGACGGAAGCACATGCTATGAGAAGACACCGGAGGAAAACAGGACACACCGACAGTTTCCGTTCGATGCGGATGGCAGGGAAGCTGTCATTGCGTGGTTGAACGAGCAGATTCCGGAGAAGCAGTAAAGCAAAAAACAGGAGGGTGTGTATGAGATTTTTACATATAGCGGATCTGCATCTAGGCAAATCTTTGGATGATTTTGATCTGAGAGAGGATCAGCAGTATATTCTGGATCAGATTCTCGATATCGCGCAGGCAAAGGAAGTGGATGCGGTTTTGATCGCGGGGGACGTGTTCGACAAGGCGATTCCGAGTGAGGGCGCAGTGCAGCTTCTGGATACATTTTTGCAGGAGCTTGCCAGCCGTAAGCTTCCGGTCTATATGATCAGTGGAAATCACGATTCGGACGAGCGGCTGAACTTCGGAAGCGGATTGTTCGAGGCAAATGATATCCATATCGCAGCGAAATATACGGGGACGCTGGCACATTATGTGGTAGAAGATAATTACGGGGAGGTGCATATCTATGCGCTTCCGTTCGTCAAAGCATCGCAGGTAAGAAGGTATTATCCGGAAGCGGAGATTAACTCCTATGCGGATGCAGTGCGGGAAGTGCTGACGCAGGCACAGATCGATCCGGATGCGAGAAATATACTGGTGGCACATCAGTTTGTGTCCGGCAAAGATGTGGATCCGGAGCTTGGCGGTTCGGAGAGTGTGATGACACAGCATGTCGGAACGGTGGAGAAAATCGGATATGACTGCTTTGACGCATTTAATTACGTGGCCCTTGGGCATATTCATTCTTCCCAGAGTGTCGGACGGACAGAGATCCGGTATGCGGGTTCCCCACTCAAATATTCTTTGTCAGAGGCTGGTTCTGTCAAGGAGATTCCGGATGGAACAAGGGAACGGGATGGAGCAAAACAGGTACCGATCGTAACGATCGATGGCGAAGGACACGTGGAGATCGAGTTCGAACAATTGAAACCGATGCGGGATCTGGTGCATGTCCGCGGTGCATTTGCGGATATCATCAAACAGGAGAACTTAGAGGCAGATACGCAGTGCTTCCTCTATGCAACGCTCACAGATGAGGAGATTGTTCCAAGTGCCATGCAGATCCTGCGGGAATATTATCCGAATGCAGTGCATCTTGATTATGATAATTCGCGGACACGTGGAAATTCCCATACGGATGTTGTCCGTCAGACACAGAGCCGTTCATATGAGGAGCTGATCGGGGATTTCTACAGAGAGATCTATGAGCGGGATATGGATGAAGAAGAGATGGCTATGATGATCGAGGCTGCAAAGGAGGCGGGGATTCTATGAAACCAAGAAAATTGATTATGCAGGGATTTGGTCCGTATGTGGAGAAGACAGAGCTTGATTTCTCGAAGTTTGAGCATAAAGGACTGTTCTTGATCTGCGGAGATACCGGCGCCGGTAAGACGATGATCTTCGATGCGATCTGCTATGCGCTGTACGGAGAGACAAGTGGCGATTACCGCGATGAGAAGAATCTGAAGAGCGAGTATGTGGATGTGAAGGCGAAGAGCTTCGTGGATTTTTATTTCGAGCATCAGGGGAAGGATTACCATATCTACCGGGAACCAAGCTATCAGTATGTGAACCGGAATGGCAATATAACCGATAATGCTGAGAAGGTAATCTTCTATCAGCCGGACGGTTCCACAATCGAGAATGTGAAGCAGGTCGATGGCTCAAAGAACCAGCCGGGCGCGATTTCGATGCTTCTGAATATCAATGTCAGCCAGTTCAAGCAGGTGGCGATGATCGCGCAGGGCGAATTCTGGAAGCTGTTAAATGCGAGTACAGCCGACCGGACAGCCATTCTTCGGAATATCTTCCAGACCGGAAGCTATAAGGCGTTGGAATTCAAATTGAAGAGTCGTATGGATGCAAGTGATAAGCAGAAACAGACGATTGCCCAGACGATTACCGAGGCGTTCGATGATGTGCAGGTGGATGTGGGGCGCGTGGACACAGACACCATTGGACTGTCAGAAGCAGCGGATGCGAATCAGATAGAGGCAGATAGTCAGCCGCTTACCACGGCACAGAAGATCGTAGATCTGCAGGAGAAGCTGCGCAATCTAAGCAGAAGTCAGAACAAAAAGAAAGAAAATATTGTCTGGAACATCGATGATATGCTTGTGTGGCTGGATGAAATCCTACAGCAGGATAAGGTGCAGGAAGCAGGAAAGCAGGTGCAGTTAAAGGAAGCAGAAGAGACACTCCGCAATCAGCAGGACAGACTTGCAACTGCCCGGATGAACAACGAAATCCTTACAAGCTACGCGAAAGCGAAGGAAGCACTGGCTCTTCTGGATGAACAGAAAGATGCGTATGCAGACAGACAGGCAACACTGGAACGCTATAAGCAGGCGACCTATAAGGTGAAGCCGGACTATGTGGCATGGCAGACGAAGCAGGCGGAATGTGCGCAGACGAGACAGCAGATCGAGGCGGGACAGGTTCGGATCGAAGCGTGTGAGAAGCGTGCAGCACAGGCAGATGCAGGCGTGACCGAAGCGGAGAAGCTGCGTCCGGAAGCAGATGCCTGTCAGCAGAAGATCCGTAAGATTCAGGAAGAAGAAAATGACTATAAGATCCGGGAAGACTTAAAGCGTCAGGCACTGGATATCCAGGCACAGCAGGAAGCTCTGCAGCGCAGAGAGTCAGCGCTTGTCACAGACGAACAGGCATTGCAGAACAAGATTCAGGATCTGCTTGTAAGAAAGAAGCAGTTAGACGGAAAGCCGGATGAACTGTCCAAAGAGAAGGAAATCTATAAGGATTTTCAGGGAATGAAGGATAAGACAGACGAGATCGCAGATGTGGAGATTCCGGCATGGGAGGCAAAGAAACAGGCATATCAGGCAGCATCTGATACATATTCGGTATGCCGGGAAGTGTATGAAAAAGCCGGAGAAACATACAACCGGGCTGACCGGCTGTATCGCGCGAACCTGATCGGGATTCTGGCACAGAACTTAAGCGAGGGCGATGCCTGTCCGGTCTGTGGCTCCACACATCATGAGCAACTGGCACCGCTTGTGGAGGCGTCTGTAACCGAGGAGCGCTGGAAAGCACTCAGGCAGGAAGAAGAGACGAAACAGCAGGAAATGAACGCGGCCATGAACAAAACAACCGCATGTAGGGAAAGCTTGCAGGCGCAGGAAATTCAGTTAGAGAAGGATATCCGGGGCTGTATGAAAGAGGAGTTTGCGGTGAAGGCGGCAAATCTGCAGGAGCTGGTCGAAGCATTTCATGGTCAGCGAACGCTTCTTATGGACTGCCTGAAGCAGCGGGAGGCGAATGTCGCCAAACTGCAGAGAAGCTGTGATCAGTTGAAGGAGACAGAACAGGCACTGCAGTCTGCACAGGGGGAAGAAACCACACAGCTGGCACGTGTGCGGAATCAGCTTGCACAGGAGAAGCAGGAGCTGATCGCGAAGCAGGCAGAGACGAAGGCGAAGCTTGAGAAGCTTGAGACACTTCAATTCCCGGATTGGAATACCGCGAAGGATGAAGGAAATCTTGCGATGAAACGCCTGAATCAGATCAACAAAGCGATAGAGACGGCTGCCGAGACGAAGCGGCAGGCGGAGGAAGCAAAGACGCGTGCGCTGACCGAGGTCGAGACGAACCGGAAGCTGATCGCGAAACAGCAACAGGATGCAAAGCAGCTGCAGGACGTATTCGAAGCGAAGCTGGCTGAGTATCAATTTACGGCGGTGGAAGAGCTGCAGGCATATGTTGTCTCTGATGTGCAGATACAGACTGGGGAGAAGCAGATCGCAGATTACGCAAAGTCAGTTGCTGAGGTAACTGCGAAGGTGAACCAGTTAGAGACGGACAATCATGCGAAAGAACTGGAACTGGTCGATCTGGAGACTCTGAGGACGGAGCAGGATACACAGCGGAGACAGGTGGAGCAGATAAGAGCAGAGATGCAGACGATTACCTTCCGCATGCAGAATAACTGTGCGAAGCGTCAGAAGATCGAGGAGAATAAGTCCGGTTACAAGAAGGCAGAGAAAGAGTCCGATATGAGCAGACACCTGTATAATCTGGTAAGCGGGCAGGCAGGAACGAAGAAGGGAAAGATCACATTTGAACAGTATATACAGGCAGCGGGATTTGACAGCATCGTGGATGCAGCCAATAAGCACTTAGAACCGATGAGTGAGAATCAGTTCCAGCTTTTCCGCAAGGAGGGAGCACTCAGTATGCAGAGCAACAATTTCCTTGACCTGGAAGTGCTTGACATTAACACGGGCAGACGGCGCCCGGTCGGAAATCTGTCCGGTGGGGAGAGTTTCAAGGCGTCGCTTTCTCTTGCACTCGGATTGTCGGATACGATCGCACAAAACCGGGGAGGAATCCAGATGGACGCACTCTTCGTCGATGAGGGCTTTGGCACATTGGATAGAAAGTCCCTGGAGGAGACGAAGGCTGCATTGATGAGTCTGTCCGGGGCGAACAAGCTGGTCGGTATCATCAGCCACCGCGATGAACTGATGGAGATCCCGCAGAAGCTGATCGTCACGAAGGCGCAGGACGGAAGCCATATCCGGATGGAGACGGAGCTTTAAGGGTGGCAAGAGAAATCAGAAAAAAACGGCATAAGCAACACGAATATTGTTAATAAGGCAGTCAATATAAGCTGACTGTCTTATTTTAATGTGGAAAATAATGAGGAAAGAGTTGCAATACAATTGAGGAAAAAATGGGAGAATGATATAATCGAGATTATGATTGAAAGCTAGTATTAACGAGAGAAAAACGATAGGGAGGGGAATATATATGAGCGTGAAGATTGTAGGATTGGATGAGTCGGGGCAGTTTGAAAATGAAAAAAATGAACATTTTCGATTTGTTGGTGGGTACACACTTATTTGTGGATCTCAGGAAAAAGAGGAGAAACTGAAAGAAAATCGCCCAAAAATCCGTGAGGAGGATAAGCAGAAACGGGATAGGCTTGTAACAGAAGTGCAAAGGCTGTTATCTCTTGCCTGTGAAGCGTTTGATCGATGCGCACATCTTCAGGCAGATGTCAGGTATATAGAACAGGGAAGTTCCCCTTCTATAGAGAATAAACTGTTGGGAATTTTTGGAAGGACAGCTAAGGAACAGCAGAAAGAGTTAATCTCTCCAATCGGAGACGCTTATCATGTTATGTATCCTCTGTCGTTGCATGGTTCAGGAAAAGTCTTTTTTCAAAGAAGCGGATCAACAAACGATGGAACGCCGTGTTATGTCGCCTACCAAGCGGATGCTGCCAGAAACAATTACAATGCGTGGGAAAAGCTGTTCCGCGGATACATACAGGATGTTGTGGTTATGTATTTGCAGGAGAGAGGCGCAAAACTATTCTGTTATTTATATCCGGAATTAAAAATTTC
Organism: uncultured Clostridium sp.; assembly: GCA_900553925.1. Classification (GTDB taxonomy): domain Bacteria; phylum Bacillota; class Clostridia; order Lachnospirales; family Lachnospiraceae; genus Coprococcus_C. Next base: position 2,527 of record USFH01000007.1, on the reverse strand, counting down.
GAATGAAGATACGCAAGAATCGAATATCCTTAATTTTGCGCAGGGGACAAATTTGTATGAATATATGTCGCAAGCGGCAGTTATGAATGAAATTATGTATTATCCGGAACCTGCGTTGACAAGATATGCACTTGAACTTGCGACAAGAAGCGTGCAAACAGCAGAGATGGATCCGGAAGATGCACGGAATTTGGAAACAAAAACAGGGGATGACTATTTGCTGGTCACAAGCAAAAATACATATCGGACTGCGGTTGCGAATATGTTGAATAGTTCTTCCTGGATGGATGCATATAGCGAATCCGATTATGATATCGATGTGCAGTCAATTAAGTATCATCAAGGCGGCGGAAGTTATCTTCAGGTACCAAGTTCGGAAAAGCAGACACCGTTGCATTACCTCTCGGATATTGTGTGTGATCTGATTAAGGAACAGTTGAAGGGAAAACCGAAAAAAGTAATAGATTGTCAGGGCTCTCTCAAAAATACATTTATAAAGTTGGCGGAAAATAATGACAAAATTGCGTTAGAAATCCGTGTCCTCGGAGAAGCCGATCTGCTCTACCGCAGAATGATCGCAGCCCTTCATGAATATAAGCTGGCTGATTATTATGGATATTGGTATGATCTCAAGAATCTGAAAGACAAGCACGGTTATTCAGACTTCTATATTGAGTATTGGGTTAAGAAGAAGCTGGAGCCGATGCGTGAGGAATATATGCACAACGGGAAAACAGGGAATGCCATTATTACGGAATTATCCGCTGGATACGAGACTGTTAAGAACATGATGTTCAATCAGCAATACGATAAGATGATGTATGTTGCATTGCAGATAAAGAAGGATTTATCTGACAATGAATTTTCCACATTTATACGCAACAAGTCGTATCTGGATCTGCTGAAATTCCGGTTTAATGGGATGATTCTCCGTGGATATAATCATCATGGAAATATCAGTGAGGCTCAAAAGATCATAGACGAATGTGAGGACAATGCAACGAAGGTAAGCCCGGAGGAATATCTGGATTTTACAGTCTGTACGGTTGAGTATTATTTTAATACATTTCAGTATGAAGAAGTGATTAAACGGTATGAGAGACTGGCACTTACAAAAAGCAATCTTTGGTTCAAAAATTATGACGGCTCAAAACCGCTTGTAGAGGGGTCGTTATTGGATCAGTTATGTAATTGCCTTGATATGGTACGGCGAGGTGCATCCGTTCAGGAAGAACCACAATGGATTAAACTTAAGGATATGCACGTTGCGGCTGCAGGAAGAATAAACAGTTGTCTTGGTCAGGCATATGCGTTTGCACAGAATTGGGATACAGATGGAAGATTATCAAAGATGAAGAGCGTATTTGAAAAGGCAATGGATATCTTCAATGAAGATAATGATAACAAATCTATTACATTATGTCATTATCTGCATGCTTTGACTTCACTGGAGGATAAGAAGTCTTTTGAGAAAAATGCGGCATCTTACTTTGACTTGGATTCTTATGATGTAGAGACAGGTTGGAATGCGCTTTCCGGAGCGATTGCAAATAGTAATTATCGGTTTGCAATATATCTCTATATAAGGGCTTTCCGGGTATTTTATGCAACAGATGAGAATAAGGGACTGTTTGAGGAAATCCTGAATCAGATTCTTGCTGTATCTGACAAGATTGGGAAAGAGCATCCTTGGCAGTTGATTTACATGAATCTTTATAAGATTGCGAAGCAATATCAGATGGAGGATAAACTGGACGCGTTGAAAGAAAAAGTATATTCAGCGGTCGCTGATCCGTTCTTCACCATTGATATGATTAACATTAATTTTGAATTACAATGCAAAGTGGAACTTGAAAAGTTCAATCTTGACACATCCATAAAGGCATGGTTGGAAGAAAAGAATAATGGCGCAATTTCCGAAGATGACAAGTATGTAAAGGATATTTTAGATACATATCTGGTTAGAAAAAAAGATTCAGAAGGAAATGAAATCATAGGAAATATTGATCAATATTTACCGAAAGATGAAAATACAATGAGCTTTTTAGATTGCACCTTCCAGGATCTCAAGAATGCTCTTGAGAAGGTATGTACCTACGAATATTGCTAGAGTCCCGGATAATCATAATCGTTATATGTACATAAAAAGGCGGTGCAGCCAATTCCTCCGGCTGCACCGCCTTCCTTATGTTGCGACTTAAAATCGAGATTCCAATTATAACTGTAACTTCATCTGCAATTCAATTTGAAACCTAAGCAGTAGCTTAGGATTCTCAACTACCCATGAAACTCAATCGTATAAGTATGTACCGCTTCGGCGTTTGCGATAAGCTTCTGCTCGCCCGGTTTCTCAGCCAGATCTCCGGTGAAATCCATGTTATCGGTGCGACCGAGCCAAGGCTCTAAGCAGATATACGGGCCATCCGGTTTTGACCAGATTCCGACGTATGGGAAGTCCGTGCAGGTAAGTGTGACAAATGGCTTCTTGTCCGCATCGACGAGTCCCACGTTAGGAAGCTGTCCGTCC
>USFH01000006.1 GCA_900553925.1 uncultured Clostridium sp. | reverse complement strand
CTCGTAGGCGTGTACCTTCTCTTCCCCGCCGTGGAAATATACAACCTGATAATCACTGTTTGCATTTGCCTCTTCCAGATCCACTAACATTGCCTGTTCAGCTCCGGCGGAGTACATGCTTCCGAATACAAATGCAATCTTGAAACCGTTGATCTCTTTGTAGACGATCTTTCCGTCCTTGCCCCAGTCAACACCTGCGACATCTAAGGCAGCGCGCGTATCCATGTTGCCGTCCGTTCCGAAATCATAAGTGTGATTGTTGTCAATCGAGACGACATCGACACCGTTTTCCGGCAGAAGCTTGGCAGTTGCAGCGTGGGAGCGGAACCAGAATGCACGGAAGGTATATTCCGGCTTCTCCATGCTGACAGTCGTTCCGGATTGTTGCGCAAGTGCAACTGCAGAGTTATATTCCGCAACCGCATTATTGTATTGTTCGAGTGCGGCGGCTTCGCCCTTATCCGTTTTCGCCAGATTGTCATTGTCGGAGAATACATTTTCACAATTCGCAATTGTGATATCATCATTTAAGAAATAATTCCGTACATTTTCGAAGAAATACGTGTTCGGCTGGCTGTTCGCCATGGCGTCGATGCTGCTCGTAGCTGTGTCGTTACCCGCGAGCATGATATCGCCGACGAAATTCATGCTGATAGTAAATGACTGCGAAGCGGATGCGTCAACTGCGCCGGCATCCGTTTCCGTTGCCATGCTGCCGGCAGGCTGGTAGGAATCAAGCCCCGAAAGGTCGATTGGCTGGACGGTTCCTTCTGTCGTCGCCGGATTTTCATCATCTTCTTTTTTCAGGATATTCATTGTGATCAGACCGGCGATGCCGACAAATGTCAAAATTATTAAAAATACAATTATCTTTCGCATAGTTTATCCTCATGATTGTGACAGCCTGAGTGGCATATGAATCCGTGTATACCAGTATCTCTAGCATACCACATTTTGGAAGGAAAGCAAATAGAAGAAATAGCTAGTCAATGCATGGAAATGGTGGTAAACTAAGCATAGTTTTGTTTGCAGCAGAATCGAACGGAGGACGTACGAATGAATTATCCAATGACTTTGGAACAATATATTGTGCAGATGCCGATGCGTGAAGTGGATCTGGTACGCATGGGTGCGCAGATTGCAGATGCATTAGCGGCAATCCATCAGCAGGGAAGTGTACATGGAAATGTAAAACCGGGAAATATTCTGATCACAGCCCCCGGCACGTATCAGCTGATTGGTATGGAGTCGGTGCGGCAGTATCCGGAAGGTACAATTCCGGTAGCGGTTGCACCAGAGCTTGAGCAGGGTGGCACGTATCAGGCAGGGACGGATGTGTATGCACTTGGCATGATGATGAAATCGTTGATTCCAAGGCAGGGCGTGAGTGGTGTGCTTGATGAGATTCTTCGCAAAGCATGTGAGCCGGATCCGGCCAGAAGGTACACAACGGCGTTGGAGTTCGCAGAGGAGTTGCAGACACTTGCAGATCTGATGCAGGATACGGTGGCAGCGGCTCCACAGGCGGTTTATGAGCAGCCGAATCCGCAGTCGTACGAGCAGCCGTATACCCAGCCGGTATCGCACGCACAGCAGCCGAATCCGCAGTCGTACGAGCAGCCGTATACCCAACCGGTACCGCACGCACAGCAGCCGACGGAGCTTGTAAATAACCGGCATCCGCAGGAGACAGATTCCTACCGGACACGGCCGCAGGAAGAGATGCATCTGCAGCCGAAGAAAGAAAAAGACACAAAGCAGAGACAGAAAAAGCAGAAAGAATCGCTGGCATTACATTTCCTGCTTCCGATTCTGCTTGTATTGATCATAGGCGCAGCTGTCGCTGTATATGTTATATTGATACGTCCTTCGAATGAACCGGAGGCGACGACGGAACCGGTCACAACAACGGAAGCGGCAAGAGAAACCACAACGGAGATAACAACGACGGAAGCCACAACCGAGGCAACAACGGAAGAAGCGGAATGCCCGTATGAGTATTCGCAGAAGGTAACGGTAACTGCGCATGCCGGAAGCACAAGCGGAACGCTGACAGTCTATAATTGGGGGAATGGAGACTGGACAGAGAAGTTTTCATGCGGATGTAAATTAGGAAAAAACGGCATCGGCTCAGATTATGGAGAAGGAAAAGGCGTAACTCCGATGGGAACCTTCAAGCTTGGATTCGTGATGGCAAATGTGAATCCGGACAATGGTATGGATTTTAAGCTTGCAAGCAGTACACTGGGAATCGTGGACGATGCTGAATCAGAGCTTTACAATACACTTGTTGACACCTCCCAGGCAGGGGATGTGAGCGTGGACCGCATCGGAAATAACATTGTATCCGGTAAGCTCAAGGCAATCATTTTTATTGAGCATAACGGAGATGGAAGCTCGCCGGAAGGTGTGACACCGGGCAAAGGCTCTGTTATTACGATATGCGGAAATTACAGCTATGAGGAGATCAGCGAGACAGCCGGATGTATCGATATAGATGTGGACGATATGACAACATTGCTTTCAATGTTGGATGGCAGCCTGAATCCTTATATTGAGATTACATTGAATTAAAGGCAGCGGCACAGGGGGGTAGCGATGAAGAATTTGCGATTGCTTTTTTGTATGTTGATGGGACTGCTGATTGGTACAGTCGCCGGAATTGTGCTGACGAATGTCATGCACAGCCAGCAGAAGAAAAGACAAACCGAGAGGACGACGGAGGCTGTGACGGAAGAAGCCACTGCGATGGATGCGGCGGAAAATACACAAGAAATCCAGACACAGACCGATGCGGCAGCGACACTGGCAGATGCGTATGTATCGGATGACAGACAGCCGGAGGCGCTGACAGAGATTTTAGGACGCAGTCTGGTGAACTATTCCCAACTTGCGGATGTTTCATGCAGGCAGTTGATTGTGGTGGATGCGGATCAGGAGAAAGCGACACTATCGATGTATGTCTGTGGTGAAAATGGTTTGTGGACAGATGCAGGGCTGGCAACAGAAGGCTACGTCGGCGAAAATGGTGTGAGCCGGGAATCCTACGAGGGAAGCCGGATGACACCTGCGGGCGCATTCCCAATCGAAGAGGCATTTTATATCGAAGATAAACCGGAGACGGGGCTTACGACATTTCAGATCACGGAAAATACATATTGGGTTGACGATGTGGAGAGTGAATTATATAATCAACGCATAGAGCTTGCCGGCGAGAAGGCATGGAAGAGTGCGGAGCATATGATCGAGTATCCGGATGCGTACAAATATGGATTCGTGGTTGGGTACAATATGAACCCGGTTGAGGCTGGCAGGGGATCTGCGATATTTTTTCATATCGGGGATCGCGCAACGCTCGGATGTGTTGCCACATCAGAGGAAATGGTGCTGGAATATTTGAAGAAATTGGATGAAACGATGCATCCATTTATAGTAATTCAATAAAAATTTTACATCAGGTTAACATGATGATAAAAATAAAAAACGGAGGATAGAATTATGGCAATGAATATTGTATGTTTGGATTTGGAAGGCGTATTGGTACCGGAGATCTGGATCGCATTCTCAGAGGCGAGCGGAATCCCTGAACTCAAAAAAACAACGAGGGACGAACCGGACTATGATAAGCTGATGACATGGAGACTTGGCATCTTGAAGGAGCATGGACTTGGACTGAAGGAGATTCAGGAGACAATCGCGAAGATTGATCCGATTCCGGGCGCGAAGGAATTCTTGGATGAACTCCGTAGTCTGACACAGGTAATCATTATCAGTGATACATTTGCGCAGTTTGCAACACCGCTGATGAAGAAGCTTGGCTGGCCAACCATCTTCTGTAATTCTCTGGAGGTTGCAGAAAGCGGGGAAATCACAGGATTTAAGATGCGTTGTGAGCAGTCGAAGCTGACAACGGTTAAGGCATTGCAGTCAATCGGATTTGAAACCATCGCCAGTGGAGATAGTTATAATGACCTTGGTATGATCAAGGCAAGTAAGGCAGGCTTCCTGTTTAAGAGTACGGATCAGATTAAGAAGGATAATCCGGAGCTTGCAGCATATGAGACTTACGATGAGTTGCTTGCTGCAATCAAAGAGCATCTGGATTAATCGGTAACCGGATAGAAATAGCTCTCTTATAATAGGAAAATGATGGAAATCGCTATGAGCAACGCCTGTATTTGCTTATGGCGATTTCTTTTTGCTGTGTGTAAGATTTGAGAGATATTAATATTATAGGAGGAATCTGGAAGATGACAGAAGAGAGAAAGGAATTAAAGAAATCATCGAGCCCGGCGAAGGATTTGACCGTAGGATCGCCGATGAAACTGATTCTCGGATTTGCATTCCCGATGTTTTTGGGACTTTTGTTCCAGCAGTTTTACAGTCTGGTTGATACGATGATTGTCGGAAAATATCTGGGTGTGGATCCATTTGCAGGTGTTGGCTCGACAGGCAGTCTGAATTTTATTGTCATTGGATTTTGTATGGGACTTTGCAGTGGATTTTCGGTTCCAATCTCACAGAGCTTTGGAGCCAAGGATTTCCGTATGCTCCGGAAGATGGTGACAAATTCTGTGTGGCTGTGCACATTTTTCAGCGTTGTAATTACAACTTTGATGCTTGTGTTCTGCCGCCCGGTTTTAACGTTGATGAACACACCGGAGAATATTTTTGAATACGCATATGTTTACATATTTATAATCTTCGCGGGAATCCCGTGTACGATTTTGTATAATATGACGGCAGCTATCCTGCGTGCGCTTGGAGACAGCAAATCGCCAATTATCTTCCTTGCGATTTCGTCTGCCATCAATATCGGTCTGGATCTGCTGCTCATTATAGTGTTCCGGATGGGCGTTGAGGGTGCTGCACTTGCAACCGTTGTTTCCCAGGGTGTATCAGGTGTGATCAGCATTATATACATTAAGAAGAAATTCGATATTCTCGCGATGGAGAAGGGAGACTGGAAGCTGGAGAGACATCTGGCAGGAAAACTGACAGGTGTTGGAATCCCGATGGGACTGCAGTATTCCATCACGGGAATCGGATCGGTGATTCTGCAGACCGCGGTCAATGGACTTGGTTCCATCTATGTTGCATCTATGACCGCAGGCTCGAAAATTAATGTATTTCTTGCGTGTCCGTTTGATGCGCTTGGTCAGACGATGGCACCATATGCAGGACAGAACATCGGAGCAAGAAAGCTGGATCGTGTAGGGAAAGGCCTGCGTGCCGCATGTATCATTGGATTTATCGTGTCGGGACTGATGGTAATCGTAGTGAAGTTGTTTGGAGGCCAGCTTACAATGCTGTTCTTAGATGAGAAGGATCCGGTTATCATGCAGAATTCAACCCAGTTTTTGATCATTGTATCCGCATTTTTCTGCCTGCTTACCCTGGTCAATACGGTTCGATTCACGATTCAGGGTATGGGATTTTCATCACTTGCCATTATCGCAGGGGTGATGGAAATGATTGCGCGCGGTATCGCAGGTATGCTGCTCGTGCCGGCGTTTGGCTATCTCGGAGCCTGCTATTCCAGCCCGCTCGCATGGCTGTTTGCGGATGCATTCCTGATTCCGGCGTTCTTCTTTTGTAAGCGGAAGGTTGCGCGGCAATTGGAAGGTTAAAGCTGCTGTTGCATAAAAAAATAGAAAAGCACAGTCTGAATCAATCAAAAGGATTCTGACTGTGCTTTTTCTTTACTAGGTTCTATGTATGACTGACATGGTTTACGTAGTGATTCTTTAGTGCCTGAAATGTCTCGTCGCTTAAATCGTGCTCAATCCGGCAGGCATCCTTATATGCAACTTCATCATTAACACCCAATGCCATAAAAAGATGCGCCAGTGTTTCATGCCGCTCATAAATCTTTGCGGCGATTTTCATGCCTTCGGTTGTGAGTGATAAGTAACCTTTATCATCCATATTGATATATCCATTTTCACGGAGGTTCTTCAGATATACGCTGACACTTGGTTTTGATAATCCGAGATGGTGTACAACATCAATGGAACGGACATGCTCGCGTGATTTACCAAGATATAAAATTGCCTCCAGGTAATCTTCTGCTGATTCCTGTATCTTCATAAAATAATCCCCTTTACAAATAATGGTTTTAAGTCGTTATGTCTGCATACTAACATAATTTTTACGGCTTTGCAAACGCTTTGAAAAAATGCATGGTAAATAAGAAAAACAAATATAAAAAACTATCATATTTGTTGTTGACAAAACAGTTAGTTTAGGCTAATATTGTGACGACAGAAAGTTAGTTGTTGTGAACTAACTCACGAAAGAAGTATAAATACCGGAGAAAAGGAGTGATTTTTATGCCACTGTCAATGGTAGAAGAAGGAGAACCAAAAACTATCGTGAAAGTGGGTGGGAAAGAGGAAGTTCGTAAATTCCTTGAGAACCTCGGCTTTGTGGATGGAACCGTTGTGACCGTTGTATCATCTCTTGGCGGAAACATGATTTTGAAGGTAAAAGATTCAAGAGTAGCTCTTGGGCGTGACATGGCAAGTAAAATCCAGGTAGCCTAAGAAGGGTATTTAAGAGAGGAAGTGAAACGATGAAGACGTTGAATCAGGTAAAAGTAGGGGAGACCGTAAAGGTAACAAAGATCGCGGGTGAAGGCCCTATCAAAAGAAGAATTATGGATATGGGTATCACAAAGGGCGTTGAGATTTATGTACGCAAGGTAGCTCCACTTGGAGATCCGGTTGAAATTACAGTTCGTAATTATGAGTTGTCTGTTCGTAAGGCAGATGCTGCAATTATCGAGGTAGAGTAATTCGCACATAATCGTAAAGAATAAGTCGAATCATATATCTCCATATTGATTAATGAGGATATACGATATGTTTGAGGCTTAGAAGTTCTTATTGTTCTGTTAAAAAAGAAGCCATGTTTGAACACGATGTTCAAACAAGTCGCCACTGAGCCATGGATGGCGAATTGGAGACGGTGGCGTATTGCTGTAATGCGTGTGATCAGAACAATTAGAACTTCTTAGCATCAATACATTGTATATCGAATAATCAATATGGAAATATATGATGACTTTCACGATTATGTGAAATGTAAGAAAGATAAGGAGAGAAATCATGGCAATTACAATTGCACTCGCAGGTAACCCGAACTGCGGTAAAACGACATTGTTTAACGCCCTGACCGGCGCAAATCAGTATGTTGGTAACTGGCCGGGCGTTACGGTAGAAAAAAAGGAAGGTAAGTTGAAGGGACATAAGGATGTTGCCATCATGGACTTACCTGGTATTTATTCTCTTTCTCCATATACATTGGAGGAAGTGGTAGCAAGAAATTATCTGATCGGTGAGCATCCGGATGCAATCATCAATATCATTGATGGTACGAATCTGGAGCGTAACCTGTATCTGTCTACACAGATCATTGAGCTTGGCATCCCGGTTGTTATGGCTGTCAACATGATGGATGTAGTCAGAAAGAGCGGCGACAAGATCGATATCAAGGCACTTTCGAACGCACTTGGCTGTGAAGTTGTTGAGATTTCCGCGTTAAAGGGCGAGGGAATCAAGGAAGCTGCAGATAAGGCAGTTGCAGCAGCAAATGCAAAAAAGGCAGTTGCCCGCGTTCATAAGTTTGATGATGCAGTGGAAGCCGCAATCGATGCAGTGGAAGCAAAGCTGGATGATTCCGTAGCAGAAGCACAGAAACGATTCTTCGCAATCAAGGTGCTTGAGAAGGATAGTAAGATTGGCGATCAGCTTCAAAATGTTCCGGACGCATCTGCGGAGATCAAAACATTGGAAGATAAGTTCGACGACGATACAGAGTCTATCGTGACAAGTGAGCGTTATGCTTACATTTCTTCTATCATCGGAAAATGTCTGAAGAAGGCGAAGTCCGGAAAGAAGCTTTCTGTATCTGATAAGATTGATAAGATTGTTACGAACCGTATCCTGGCGCTTCCAATCTTTGCGCTTGTTATGTTTTTGGTATATTTTATTGCAATGCAGACCGTAGGTGCCGCTGCAACAGACTGGACCAATGACAACCTGTTTGGCGATGGGTTCCATTTGTTTGGTATGGAGAAGAATGACGATGGCGTTGCTTACAGCGACGATGCAGATGCTTACGCAGAGGCAATGCAGGTAATCGACGGATTCATCTCTTATGGTGAAGAAAATGGTGTAGAAGTTGGTGATATTGCAGATGCTATGGATGCAGAGTCAGATGAGTTTGATCCAGCAAACGCTGCAAAGGCTGCTGACGAACTGCTGACAGTATTTGATGCCAATACAACAGCAACTTATCTTGTAGAAGATGAGGAGACACTGGCAACTGACGAGACAGAGTCTACATATGTAGACCTGCAGAGCGCAGTTGATACATACAAGTCTTATGGCTGTGAAGAGCCGGATCCTGCAGATTATGGCGTATTTGTTCCTTCTATTCCTGATCTTGTATCAAGCGGATTGGAGAAAGCAAATTGTGCAGATTGGTTACAGGGATTGATCGTTGATGGTATCATCGCCGGTGTTGGTGCAGTACTTGGTTTCGTACCTCAGATGCTGGTACTGTTCATCCTTCTTGCAATCCTTGAGTACTGCGGATACCTTGCCCGTGTTGCATTTATCATGGACCGTATCTTCCGTAAGTTTGGTTTGTCTGGTAAGTCCTTCATCCCAATGCTCGTAGGTATGGGATGTGGTGTTCCAGGTATCATGGCTTCTCGTACAATTGAGAACGAGAAAGACCGTCGTATGACAATTATGACAACAACCTTTATCCCTTGTGGTGCAAAGGTTCCATTTATCGCAATGATCGCTGGTGCTATCTTCAATGGTTCCGCAATCATTTCAACCGGTGCTTACTTCATCGGTGTTATTACAATCATCTGTTCCGGTATCATCCTGAAGAAGACAAAGATGTTTGCTGGTGATACATCTCCATTCGTTATGGAGCTTCCAGCTTACCATTGGCCAAAGGTTGGCGCTGTTCTCCGCAGCATGTGGGAGCGTGGCTGGTCCTTCATCAAGAAGGCTGGTACAATCATCCTTCTTTCTACAATCGTTGTATGGTTTACAACATACTTCGGATGGGTTGACGGAAGCTTCAGAATGCTTTCAGAGGATCAGATGGATTACAGTATCCTCGCTAAGATCGGTAACGCAATCTGCTGGATCTTCAAGCCACAGGGCTGGGGCAACTGGCAGGCAACGGTTGCAAGTGTAACTGGACTTGTAGCAAAGGAGAATATCGTTGGTACGATGGGTATTCTGTACGGTGGCGGAGATGCAACTGTTTACCAGACACTGGCAAGCAAGTTTACAGAGCCAAGTGGTTTGTCATTCCTGTTGTTCAACCTTCTCTGTGCGCCATGTTTCGCAGCAATGGGTGCGATCAAGCGAGAGATGAACAGTGCAAAATGGTTCTGGTTCGCAATCGGATATCAGTGTGGTCTTGCTTATCTTGTATCACTCGTTGTATATCAGATTGGTGTGCTCATTACAGCAGGTACATTTGGTGTAGGAACGGTTGTAGCGTTCTTGATCATCGCCTTCTTCCTGTATATGCTGTTCAGACCAAACAAGAATGCACAGTTTGCAAAGATCAAGACAAACTAATTCATAGTTTTCAAGAAAGATTATATAGCACCGGAGCGTATCCGGTGCTATATTAAGTATGTGGGAATTGTGTTTGCAAACCATGGAGACAGTTGGTGTAGAAGTTGTACATAAAACACTTTCTACGCAGACGCGCTTTCGCTCACTTCCGCATGTAGCGGTACTAAACTCATTACACCAGCAAAGAAACTGCTGGTGCAATTCGTTAAGTGCCGACATGCTCCAATGGTCTGCTTAAGAAATGTGTTTTATATACAACTTCATCTACATCATTGTTTTCTATGGTTTGCAAATACAATAAATATTACCTTGTAGGAGGTTGTGGAAATGAATTTAAGTACATTTTTAATATTATTGGTAGTAGTTGCGGTGGTTGGTTTGGTCATCCGGGGGATGGTGAAGGATAAGCGTGCCGGCAAGTCAAGCTGTGGCGGGGACTGCAGTCACTGTGGAAGCGCCTGCCATGCACCGAAAAAAACACAGAAATAGAGCAAACAAGCGGAGTAATCCGCGAGGAATATCTGCCAGTTAAGAATAATTATCAACAAGTAAAAAATATAAAAAAAGTGGTTGACTTTTTAGTTAGTTTACGCTAACATACAACATGTAGTTAGCAATGACTAACTACAACGAAACATAAATTCGCGTACATGGAATTTATAATCGACTCCTTTCTCTAACAGCCCCGCGCTACTCCACATAGCGCGGGGCGATTTTTGCGTGATAATCCCCCAAGCACATGCATCGCTGCAAGCTTGCTTGCAAGCGAATGCATGTATTTGGGGGATAACAGACACTGAGTCGGAGCGAAGCGGAGACGAAGTGCCTGTTATGTGCAGGCGAAAGCCTGCAGGATTATCCGTAGCAACAAGCCAAGCACATGCATCGCTGCAAGCTTGCTTGCAAGCAGATGGGGGGAAGATTGGTGGAATAGGAAAAATGCTCCAACTGGAAGATAAAGTATGCAGGATGCAAGTTTTGGTTGCCTAGAATAAGAAGGTAGAATATAATTGTTACAGTGTGAAAGAAACAAAAGATATGCACAAGTAGAAAGGGGATGTACAAGTGCAGTTAAGAAGAGATAATGAAATGGACCAGGAGAGAAAAACAGGCCCATATTATGGTATGCCGTCGCAGAAATATGAGAATCAGAATCCATATACGAACCAGAATCCCTATGCATATGAAGAACCATATGTAGTTCACACGGTACCACCGGTACGTGCGAAGAGGACAATCCCGATTATTACAATTCTGATTATTGTGGCGAATGTGATTGCGGCGATTATGTGTATTGGGATTGAAAACACATTTCAGCTTGCAGGAATCAATTATGAGTATATTACAATAAACCATGAATATCGTCGCCTGATTTCCTATATGTTTATACATGCGAATTTTGAACATCTGGTGGGAAATATGTTGGTGCTGTTCCTGTCCGGTAAGTTGGTGGAACAGCGGCTTGGCTCTCTGCGGATGGCGATTATCTATTTTGGTTCTGGTATCGGTGCGGGTTTTCTCTCTATGGAGATTGCCCATCAATTGCACCCGGATAGTCCGCGGTTTGCGGCTGGCGCATCTGGTGCAGTTTTTGGAATTGTGTGTGCGGAGGTGTTTCTACGTATTATGGGACGGAAGAATGCCGAGCGGAAGGATATGATCATCGCTATTGCACTTGTGATTGGATATGCGATTTATTCTGCAGAAGGCAATGTGGATATATACGGACATATCGGTGGCGCGATTGTCGGAGGCATCCTTGCATTTGCATTAAATGTTAAGAAGTGGCAGGGGTTCATAGAGAATCAGTTCTGTAAGATTCTCGCAATCCTTGCGACCGTGGTGCTCTGCGTGATAGGAGTCGGAGAGGCACATATCGGAAAAGACCAGACGTCTTTGATGGATAAGCGGGTAATGTATATCCGGGAACAGCCGGTGGCAGATTATGAGATGAAAAGCTATGGAACGAAAACCTATGGTGAAGCATTGGATGATTATTGCACAAATACGAAATGGGAGTCCTTCACTGCAGAACAGGGGGAACAGGTTGTAGAATTTACAGGAAATGCATATTATAAGGGAAGTGAGAAGCAGGTCATTATTCAGTTTATGATTGAAGGAGACTGCAAATCCTATGATCTGACATATTTTGCATTCGATGGTACAGCGTGCAACTGGCAGCAGGTAGACGCATTCTACAAGACAATATGTAAGTGATTTTTATAATTTTTCAATATAACAGAGGTTTATGATTGTGCAGACATTACCAATTCTAAAACAGATTGTTGAAGCACGTTGGTAATATCTGCGCAATAGACATGTATGTCAGTTGTGCAATTGATAATTAGAAATAATCTGGAGGATAAGACAAAATGAATGATATCAAGAAGATAGCAGTACTGACAAGTGGTGGTGATGCACCGGGAATGAATTCGGCGGTTCGTGCGGTCGTGTTCAGTGCGAATAATCTCGGTATCGAGGTCGTTGGAGTCCTGCGCGGCTACGAAGGGCTGATTGACTGGGAGACGGTTCCGCTTGGATTAGACGATGTGCGAAACATCAACAACCAGGGAGGTACCATTCTCTTCACAAGCAGGAGCGAACGGTTTTTAGATCAGAAATACAGACACACAGCGGCAGAAAACCTGCGTGCACATGACGTGGATGCGGTTGTCGCAATCGGCGGAGACGGCACGCTTCGCGGTGCGATTAGATTCAAGGACGAGGGCGTGAATATCGTCTGTATTCCCGGTACAATCGACCGGGATGTGGCCTGCTCTGAATACACGCTGGGGTTTGATACAGCAGCAAATACCGCGATGGAGGCAATCGACAAGATCCGCGATTCATCGGTATCCCATGGCCGTTGCAGTGTCGTAGAGGTTATGGGCAGAAAGCGTGGTTATATCGCACTCTGGGCAGGCATGGCGACATCCGCAGATGCCATCGTGTTACCGGAGAAATGGGACGGAAACTTTGATTACATCATAAATGCACTGCGCAAACGGCATACCGATGGCAGAAACAGTTATTTGGTCGTTGTGGCAGAGGGTGTGACCGATGCAGGTAAGCTGGCAGATCTGATTCAGAAGGAGACAGGCATCGAATCGCGTGTATCCGTGCTTGGGTATATCCAGCGAGGCGGACAGCCAACGGCGAAGGATCGTATGTATGGTTCGCTGATGGGCGCGTATGCAATTGAGATATTGCGACAGGGCAGAGGTAACCGGATCGTGGCAATCAAGAATGATATTCTGGTTGATTATGATATCGCGGAGGCAGTTGATTTACAGAACAATAACCTGGATTCGTTCCAGTACCAGCTCAGCCTGATGCTGGCAGAGTAAGGCTCGAAAGTATGAAACAACCGTGAAACTAATGACATTTATCGTCGGAGTGTGTTATAATGAAGCACGCTGATGCGTGCGTAGGTCATCACGCTGGCGCGTGGTGACAAGTTATAAAGAAGCACGCTACCGCGTGGTGACAAGTTATAATATAACCAATTATGCAAAGGAACATGAGGTGTGAGTGGTGAACAGAAGAATTTGCATATATCTGATAGGTATCAGCCTGCTTGTTGGTTGTCTGACCGGCTGTGGGAAGAAAGAAAATATCGAGCTGGCAGAGGATGTATTTCTGACCATATCGTCAACCGCGAAGGGTGAGGGTGTGGAAACATATGAGATGTATACGCTGCATGCGGATATCAGCCAGAATGGACAAGTGCGGATCTATGCGGATAATTTCAATCGTTGGATATCGGAGAATCCGTGTCCGGAGAAGAACATACAACTTAGTGCTGATGTGATACAGGAGATAAAGGACCGGATTGATGAATCGGATCTGTATCATATGCGGAAGAATATCGGGAACCGTGATCTGAAAGAGGGCGAGTACAAAGAACTCACGCTTTACACGACGGACGGAACGCATGTCAGCGGAGGCATGAATCCGTCCTATCGCGAGTTCCGGAATATCTATGATTATATCGATGACCAGCTCAGGGAAACCATCTATCTGTATCGTGCGCAGATTGCACAGATGCAGAAGCAGGGACTGGCTGCGGAGAAGAATAAGAACATTTATATTACAGATATGCAGGAACAGACAATTGTGCCGAAGGAGGATATCAACGATGTCTATGTGACCTATGGCGCAAAGCATGAACGTTTTGATGTGGATGCGACACCAGATGCATTGCCAGAGACCAATTATTATGTTACGCTGTTGTTGGCAGATGCCGGGAAAGATGTGATGAGGAAGGATACAGAACAATGCATGGCAGATAATCCTTCATACTATAAAATATATCAGAATAATGCATACCTGTTTACATTTACAGTTCAGGAACAGGTGTTGGCGGATGAACTGTATATCTATGAGACAACAGATGCAGAAAGTGCGGTGCAGATGGCACAGAAGATGCGGAACAGTCTGTACTAAGGAACATACCAGGGAACAATAGAAAGAACGAAGGGAAAGTTGGAAGAAAACATGAACAGATTAAAAGCAGTTATTTTGGCAGCAGGAAAAGGAACACGTATGAATTCGGATTTACCGAAGGTGATTCACCAGTGTCTGGGAAGACCGATGGTGCATTATGTGATTCAGGCGTGCAAGGATGCGGGCGCAGATGCTGTCTGCGTGATTGTCGGCTATAAGGGCGGCGAGGTAAAAAATGCAATCTACGATGTTGTAGACTATGCGGAGCAGAAGGAACAGCTTGGAACCGGACATGCGGTCAAGTGTGCTAAGGATTTCATAGGGACGGATGGTGACACATTGGTACTCTGTGGTGACACACCGCTCATCACAGGCAGGACTCTGACAGAGCTGGTGGAGAAGCACCGCAAGGAGGCAAATGGTGTGACAGTCCTCTCAGCGATCTTAGATGACGCAACCGGATACGGACGAATCATCCGCGACGCAGCAGGAAACTTCGAGAAGATCGTAGAACATAAGGATGCAACAGAGGAAGAACGCGCATGCAAGGAAGTAAATTCCGGTATGTATATCTTCAATTCAGAAGCACTTTCTGCAAGTCTGGAACTCTTAAGCAATGATAACGCGGCAGGGGAGTATTATCTGACAGATACGATTGCGCTGATCAAGAAGATTGGCCTTAAGGTATCGGCACTTCCGCTTACCGGGGATGCCTGCGATGAGATCCGCGGGGTCAATACGATCGATCAGCTTGAGGAAGCAGAGCAGATCATGTGTAATCGGGAAGCGTAACGGAGGCAGACGATGAAGATTATCGTAGGACTTGGGAATCCAACCAGAGAATATGCTGGGACGAGACACAACGTTGGATTCTCGGTGATATATAATATCAGTGATGCATATAATATACCGGTGGAGACGAAGAAGCATAAGGCATTGATCGGTAAAGGTGTGATTGAAGGTGAGAAAGTGGTGCTTGCCATGCCGCAGACCTACATGAACTTAAGTGGGGAAAGCGTGCGTGAGCTGATGGATTTCTACAAGTGCGATCTGTCTGATCTGATTGTGATCTATGATGATATCAGCTTAGATGTCGGCAAGCTTCGAATCCGCGCGAAGGGCAGTGCAGGCGGGCACAATGGAATTAAAAACATAATCGCACATTTGGGAACACAGGAATTTACACGCATCAAAATCGGCGTGGGCGAGAAGCCCGCGAAGATGGATCTTGCGGATTATGTGCTTGGACATTTTTCGAAGGAAGAACAGACGGTCATCCGTGAGAGTGCGGACCGGGCAAGGGAAGCAGTCTGTGAGATTATCACACACGGAGCTGCATCTGCGATGAATAAGTACAATTAGGCGTGGCTGAGAGCAGGTGTATGCGATGAAAAAAGAAATATATATAGAAAAGAGGATCAGAGCATGAAGGCACTGACACTTGCATTTCAGGATGATCCAAGGTTTAAGGAATTAAAGGAACACCGGGAGACACACAATGGTGTACATCATGTCTGGGGAATGGATCGGCGGATTACACCGGTTTTGATGGAATCGTTATCCGGACCGAAGCGGTTCCGGCTGATCGTGACATACGAGGAGCGGCGGGCACGTGAGATCGTGGAAGACTATCGCTTTTATAACCGGCAGACCTATTATTATCCGGCGAAGGATGTTTTGTTTTATTCGGCGGATATTCACAGCAACAATACCGTGCAGGAACGGCTGGAGATCTTCAAGAAGATCGCGGAGGATCGTCCCTGTACAGTAGTCACAACGATCGAGGGATTGATGGACAAGATACCACCGATCTCCCATATTGTCGGGAATATTCTGACAATCAAGGTCGGTGACACACTGAATTTAGATGCATTTTCGAGAAAACTCACAACACTTGGATATGAGAAAACTTCAATCGTAGAGACACCGGGGCAGTTTTCGGTACGAGGAGGAATTATAGATATCTTCTCCTTAACCGAAGAGTGCCCTTATCGTGTTGAGTTGTGGGGCGATGACATTGATAGCATCCGCAGTTTTGATGTCGAGAGCCAGCGATCCATCGAACGTGTGGAGGAATTTGTGATCTATCCATCGTCCGAGATGATTCTGGATGATCTGCGCATCAACGCCGGAATCCGGAAGCTCGAGAAGGAACATAAGGCGCAGGCGAAGAAGCTGAAGGAGAGCTTCTGTACGGAACAGTATGCACGGCTTAACAAAATGGTTGCTTCCGTGCTCGAAGAATTGAAGGAATTCAACTCTACCATGGGACTCGACAGTATGGTGGAGTATTTCTATGACGATGTAGTGTCGTTCCTTGATTATTTTCCGGAGGGAACAGATATCTTCATCGATGATCCGGAACGGGTGAACCAGCGCGCGGGGGCATATGAGACACAGTTCGGTATGTCGATGGAAGGACGTCTGGAAGGGGGCTATGTGCTTCCGACACAGGCGGACGTGCTGTATGGAGCGAAGAACATCATCGGCAGACTCGTCAACCGGGAACCGGTCTTGCTGTCAGAACTGTATAAGAAGCAGCCGGCGTGGAATGAGAAATATATGTTCCAGATCTCGGTGAAGGGGCTGGTAAGCTACAACAACAGCTTTGAGGAGCTGATGAAGGATATTGAGAAATATAAGAAGAAGCAGTACCGGGTATTGATCCTGTCACCATCTGCGACGCGGGGAAGAAGAATCGCGAAGAATCTGCAGGACAATGATGTGCTGGCATACTTCACGGAGAACCGGGAACAGCCACTTAGGGCGGGGGAAGTCCGCGTCAGCGTAGGCAGAATGGAGAGCGGCTTCGAGATTCCGGAATGTCATCTGCTTGTCATATCCGAAGGCGATATCTTTACTTCAAAGGAACTCAAAAAGCGTAAGAAGATGGCGAAGTTTTCGGGAGAGAAGATCGCCGGATTCTCGGATATATCCATCGGCGATTATGTCGTGCATCAGAATCATGGTGTCGGTATCTACCGTGGAATTGAGAAGGTAGAGACCGATGGACGCATGAAGGATTATATCAGCGTCGAATATGCGAAGGGCAGCAAGCTTTTCGTGCCGGTCGAACAGCTTGACCGGATCGGTAAGCTGTCGGGCAAGGACGGCGCCCGTGTGAAGCTGAATAAGCTTGGTGGACCGGAATGGGAGAAAGTCCGGACACGTGTCAAGGGACATGTGGAGGATATCGCAAGGGAACTGATCGATCTCTATGCGGTCCGTTCGAGTACAGAGGGCTATAAATATTCAGAGGATACGGTTTGGCAGCGGGAATTCGAGGAAATGTTCCCGTATGAGGAGACATTGGATCAGCAAAAAGCCATCGACGATACGAAGCATGATATGGAGAGCGGTAAGATCATGGATCGTCTCGTCTGTGGAGATGTGGGATTCGGAAAGACCGAGGTTGCGATCCGTGCCGCATTTAAGGCGGTTCAGGATAACCGGCAGGTGGCATATTTGGTACCGACAACGATTCTTGCAGAGCAGCATTACAATACGTTCTGTGAGCGTATGAAGGATTATCCGGTGAATATCCGGATGTTGTCACGTTTTTGTACGCCGAAGGAGATCAAAGAGACTCTGGAGATGATGAAAAATGGCATGGTGGATATTGTCATAGGGACGCATCGCCTGTTGTCAAAGGACATTGTCTTCAAGAGTCTGGGACTTCTGATTATCGACGAGGAACAGCGGTTTGGCGTCAAACATAAGGAACAGATCAAGCAGATGAAGAAGAATGTGGACGTGCTGACACTGACTGCGACACCGATTCCACGAACACTGCATATGAGTCTGGTAGGACTCCGGGATATCAGTCTGCTCGAAGAACCACCTGTGGATCGTCTGCCGATCCAGACGTATGTCATGGAATATGATCTCGAGTTTGTGAAGGAAGCAATCAACCGGGAGCTTGCCAGAAAAGGACAGGTGTATTATGTCTATAACCGCGTGGAGACAATCGCGGATATCACAGCACAGCTTCGGAGTGTGCTTCCGGATTCGGTGGTTGAATTTGCGCATGGCAAGATGCCGGAGCGGGAACTCGAGGAGATGATGCGCCGGTTTATCCGGGGTGAGATTGATGTGCTTGTATCGACAACGATCATTGAGACCGGACTGGATATTCCGAATGTCAATACGATTATCATACATGATGCAGACCGGTTTGGGCTGTCACAGCTCTATCAGCTGCGTGGACGTGTCGGACGTTCCAACCGGAGTGCCTATGCATTCCTGCTGTATAAACGGGATAAGATGATTAAGGAAGTTGCGGAGAAGCGGCTCAAAGCAATCCGGGAGTTTACAGATCTTGGCTCTGGGTATAAGATAGCCATGAAGGATCTTGAAATCCGTGGAGCCGGTAATCTGCTCGGGCAGGAACAGTCTGGAAATATCGAAGCAGTCGGGTATGATCTGTACTGTCAGATGTTGAATGATGCGATAAGATGTCTGTCCGGTGAGACGGTGCGGGAAGAATTCACAACGGATGTGGAGCTTCCGTTAAATGCATATATTCCGGACAGCTATGTAAAGAACGAATATGTGAAGCTGGATCTGTATAAACGAATCTCAAAATGCAGTAACCGGGAAGATAACGACGCAATCCTCGAAGAAGTCAGGGACCGGTTTGGAGAGCCGCCGAAGCCATTCTTCCGTCTTCTGGATGTGGCGTATCTGAAGGCATTTGCCCATCAGGCATACATTACAGATATCAAATATGTGGGTGATGAGGCGCGGTTTTTCATGCTGCCGAAGGCTCCGGCGCAGGCAGAACGGATTCAGCCGCTGTTGAAACGATACAAAGGCAGGCTGAAGCTGGTGGCAGGCAAACAGACGTATTTCCGGATACAGATACCGAAGCTGATCGAGGAAGAACTTGTATCCTCGTGTGAACAAGTGATTGAGAATATTATGACAATATACAAAGAGGAGGATGTGAATCATGATGCATAACAGGAAAAAAAACAATCGAATCGCTGCAATATTTCTTTGCTTGTGTATGCTTGTGATGGCATGCTCCGGCTGTGGACAGAAAAAACAGGTAGAAGAGCAGGCCAAAAGTGGTGGAACGCTTGTATTTCAGTATGGAAACAATCTGGTTACAAAGGGAGAGGTGTATATCTACATTGAAACGGTGCGGGAGCGTTACGAGATGCAGTATGGCAGTGACGTGTGGCAGACCGTGCTTCCGGATGGAGGTGAGGGAACTTCCATGGAGAATCTGACACGGGAAGAAGTTGTGAAAGAAATCGTGCGTGTCAAGACGCTGTGTGCACATGCAGAGGAGCTTGGAATCACGCTTAGCGAGTCAGAGATTGCAGATCTGAATCAGAAAGCGGATGATTTCTGTGATGGTCTGACCGACGAACAGCAGCAGACGATGGAGATCACGAAGGAGAAAGCTGAGAAGGTAATGCAGGAAAATGCAATCGCCACAAAGGTGGAAAATGAAATCCTGGCAGACCGGAAGATTGAGATTTCGGATGAAGAAGCGCGGATGACGACCTTCTATGATATGTATTTTGCGTGCTACCGCATGGATGAAAATGGTGTGATAACCCCATACACGGATGATCAGAAGAAACAGCAGTATGATAATGCGGCACAGGCGTGTGCGACGCTTGCAACGGCGGATCTGCAGGAAAATGCAGACGCTGAGAATATCGAGAAGCTGGCAGAATATTATCAGCTCGATCAGGCACAGATGCAGACGATGAGTCCGTCACAGATTCTGGAAACCTATGGACAGGATGTGTATGATCTGCTCTATAGTATGGAGAATGGGCAGTACAGCACAGTTGTCGAGACGCAGTATGGATATCATGTATTCCAGATGATTGCCCTGACCGATCAGGCGAAGACGAACGAGCAGAAAATCGTGCTCTATAATCAGGAAGTACAGGATGCATTGTCTGAGACGCTGGATCAGTGGCAGAAGCAGATGGATTCCCATTTTACATATCCGGACAGTGTGGATATGGATGTGTATGACACGATCGTGAATGATGCGATGGGGACAAAATAAAAATGCATAGGGGATGCATACTTGGGGAGACAAAGAAAGACAGGCACAACGAAAAGTGTTATAAAATGCTTTTCGTTGTGCTTTTTTTGAACAAGAGTATTTGTGGAAAATGAATGGTGGGGAGTTTGGCGTAGCATGAATAGAAACGTAAAAGTTAAAAAAGTACTTGACAAAATTGTACTACTGTATTATTGTACTATTCAGATAATACAATAATACAAAAAAGGAGGAACAAAGATTGGCGTGGAAGTTCAATAATGAATCCCCGATCTATCTACAGATTGTGGATGCGATAAAGATGCAGATCGCGCAGGGCACCTTGAAGCCAGGTGATCAGGTTCCGGCAGTGCGGGAGCTTGCGTTGACCGCAGGCGTGAATCCGAATACGATGCAGAAAGCACTTTCGGAGTTAGAGCGCGAAGGCGTGCTCTATTCCCAGCGGACGGCAGGGCGATTTGTAGCAGAGCAAAAGACAGGAGGAACGAGCATGCGAGAGGAGCTGAGTCAGAAGCATATACAGGCGTTTGTGGATAGCATGCGAACACTTGGATATGCAGATGGTGAGATTGTAACAGTATTGAAAGGATATTTACACGAGGAGGGAGCACATGAGTAATTTAGTAGAAGTATCCGGCGTGAAGAAAGGATATGGGATTTCGAAAACTGTATTTGAGAACCTGAACCTGGCATTGCCGGAAGGAAAGATCATCGGTCTGCTGGGACCGAATGGAAGTGGTAAGACGACACTCATCAAGATGCTGGTTGGTCTGCTGCAGCCAGAGAAAGGAAGTATCCGCATCTGTGGACATGAGGTCGGACCGGAATCAAAGGCGGTTGTTTCATATCTGCCGGAGCGGACGTATTTCAACGAGTACTTAAAGATCCGTCAGCTTGTCAATATGTTCAAGGACTTCTATGCGGATTTCGATGAGACGCGGGCGTATGACATGATGAAGCTCTTAAATATCGACCCGGATATGACCTTGAAGAAGCTGTCGAAAGGTAACAAAGAGAAGGTACAGTTAATCATGGTGATGAGCCGCCGGGCAAGGCTGTATGTCTTAGATGAGCCGATCGCGGGTGTCGATCCGGCTGCCAGAGACTATATCATGCAGACGATTCTTACAAACTACGATGAGAAAGCGACGATCCTGCTGTCCACACATCTGATCTCAGATATTGAGAACATATTGGATGAAGTCATCTTCATCAAGGAGGGCGAGATTATCTGTCAGAAGGATGCGGATGCATTGCGGGCAGAAAAAGGACAGTCAATCGATGAGATATTCAGGGAGGTATTTCGATGCTAGGAAAATGTATAAAAAATGAATTTGTAAACCGTTCCGGATTAGTCGGAATGATATCTGCCGGTGTGATGCTTTTTGCGGTTATCGTGCTCGGACTGGATAAATTATATAACGTGGTTGGTACGACTGCATTTGCCGTATTTGTAAAGCTTGTAGATGTGATGTTTGCTCTGGCAATGTTTGCCGTGATTGTGATGGTCGTACTGCTTCCATGCCTTGATTTCCGGAATCGCTTCTTCAAGGATCAGGGGTATCTCACCCATACCCTGCCGGTAAAGACATCCACACTCATTGGCGCGAGACTTATCTGTGATCTGGTGATGATTGCCTGGATGGTTGCTGTTTATGGGCTTGCTGTCTGCGTCGCAACGGGGAATTTCGAGGTGTTCAGTGATTTCGTAGGGTTCGTACAGCAATTCCTTTCGATGTCCGGGATGACAGTGGATCGGGGTCTGATTGTGCTGGATGGTGTATTGGCACTTCTTATGATGTGGCTCGGTGTGATGTGCAATATCTGGACGATCAATGCCGCCTATGCATTTGGTCATGCATTCACAAAGGGGAAACGCATATGGTCAGTTGTGTTTTTTGCTCTGATCCAGATGATATACGGCATACTTGTTGTTGTGTTCAGTGAGATTCTGTCAAAGCAGGATATTGACTTATTTCTGGAGCAGATCTCATCGACGGCAAAGCAGTATCTGATTGTGCTTGTGACGGTTACGATCATAGAGGCTGTCGGAATTGCGGTACTTTCCGTGGCAACGACGCTCACCTGTAAGCATAAGCTGAATCTGGAGTAGTTCAGAAAATAAGATTGTAAAAACAAAACCCGTGGTTAGAGAATATCCAATCACGGGTTTTGTTTTATGTCTGAAAAATCTATATGTGTGTTATTTACGGCCGGTTGAACCGAAACCGCCGGCACCACGTTCTGTTGTGTCGAGTTCATCAACGACCTCAAACTGACCGACGATATAAGGGGTAATCACAAGCTGTGCAATACGTTCTTTTGGTTCAATCGTCTGTGGCGCTGTTCCGTGGTTGTGAAGTGCAATCATGAATTCGCCACGGTAGTCAGAGTCTACGACACCAACCTTGTTGGCAGGTGCGAGATTGCGCTTGCAGGCGAGTCCGCTGCGCGCATAGATGAGTCCGGCATAGCCTTCCGGAATCTCCATTGCCAATCCGGTATGAACCATAACTGTCTCGTGTGGCGCAATGGTAAGGGGTGCGTCTAAGCAGGCATAGATATCTGCACCGGCTGCATTTGCGGAACCATACGTAGGAAGCACCGCATTCTCATTTAATTTCTTGACATTTACATGCATTGTAGTAATCATGTGTTCTCCTTTTCCTGTTTGTGCGTTTCACAAATGTCTACATATATTCATCTGCGAGCACCGTGTGTCCTTCGGTAATTGACTTTTTCACATCAATGATCCGCTGGTTGGATGAACCGCGGAAACGGAGCGAGAGATTCTTCTTATCCATCTCGAATTCCCCATCCACCAGAACATCCAGATAGCTGACAAGCTCCCGTGTCTCGGACCAGTTAACCATCATTTTCTGCTGAATATCCTTATCAAAATCATATCCGGTATAGCACCACAGATCTTTCTTTGGATAGAGTGCCTTGAACCTGCGGAGCAATGGGAGAAGCCCCTGCTGGTTCACGTATTCGAATGGTTCCCCTCCAAGAAGGGAAAGTCCCCGGATATAATCGGGCTTCAGATATTCCAGAATCTGATCAATCTCAGCTTCCGTAAAAGGCTTTCCGTATTGGAAATCCCAGGTTTCTTCATTAAAACATCCTTTGCAGTGATGACTGCAGCCGGACACGAACAGGGATACGCGTACCCCTGGTCCGTTCGCAACATCAATGCGTTTGATATCTGCATAATTCACATTTTACACCTGCCAATCTTAGAGATGAAGCACGCGTGCTTTGATTTCTTTTGTTTTGCCGACGTTCCAGAAGTTCTCTCCCAGATATCCGCAGGTACGACGTGTTACGTTCATTTTCGAATGATCCTTGTTTCCGCACTGTGGACATTCCCATTCGTTGTCATCGTTGATGATGATCTCGCCATCGTAATCACAGACATGGCAGTAATCGGATTTCGTGTTGAACTCCGCATACTGGATGTTGTCGTAGATGAACCGGACGATCTCTTCGAGTGCCTCTAGGTTGTTGCGCATGTTTGGAATCTCGACATAGGAGATCGCGCCACCGGAGGAAATCGTCTGGAACTGGCTCTCAAACCGGAACTTGCTGAACGCATCAATCTTCTCACGTACATCCACGTGGTAGGAGTTGGTGTAATATCCCTTGTCTGTAACATCCGGAATCGTTCCGAAACGCTCCTGATCGATTCTTGCGAAACGGTAGCAGAGGCTTTCTGCCGGCGTTCCGTACAGACCGAATCCAAGTCCTGTCTCTTCCTTCCATGTATCACATGCCTTGCGCAGGCGTTTCATCACGCGCAAAGCGAATTTCTCACCATCCGGATCGGTATGGCTCTTTCCGGTCATAAGCTTGGTTGTCTCGTAGAGACCGATATAACCGAGGGAGATGGTAGAGTAACCATCCATCAGCAACGGATCGATCTTTTCGCCTTTTTTCAGTCGGGCAATCGCACCATACTGCCAGTGAACCGGGCTGACATCGGAAGTGACACCAAGCAGTGCATTGTGTCGGCACATCAAAGCTTCGTAACACAGATCCAGACGCTCATCGAGCAGGCTCCAGAACTTCTCTTCGTTGCCCTTTGCCAGAATACCGATCTGTGGGAGGTTCAAGGATACAACACCCTGGTTGAAACGGCCTTCCCACTTATAATTTCCGTTCTCATCCTTCCAAGGGGAGAGGAAAGAACGGCATCCCATACAGGAGAATACATTGCCTTCGTAGTTCTCACGCATCTTCTTCGCAGAGATATAATCCGGATACAGACGCTTCGCCGAGCATTTCACCGCAAGCCTGGTAATGTAATCATACTTGCCGCCCTTTAAGCAGTTGTGCTCGTCTAAGACGTAGATCAGCTTCGGGAAAGCAGGGGTTACATAGACGCCCTTCTCATTCTTGATTCCCTCGAGACGCTGTCGGAGGATCTCCTCGACGATGGTTGCATTTTCTTCGATATATTCATCGTTTGGATCAAGATTTAAAAACAATGTGACAAATGGTGACTGACCGTTCGTTGTCATCAATGTGTTGATCTGGTACTGGATTGTCTGAACGCCGGAACGAAGCTCATCTTGCAGTCGGTCCTGTGTCAGCTGCTCGATGGTTTCCTCGTCGAGCTTGTCGCCGAATTCTGCCTCAATCTTTGATCTGTATTTGTTGTAGCTCTTGCGCAGATATTTTCCGAGATGACGGATATCTACGGACTGTCCGCCATACTGGCTACTTGCAACCGAGGAAATAATCTGTGTCATAACGGTACATGCAACCTGGAAGCTCTTCGGGCTTTCAATCAGTTTGCCGTTCATGACTGTGCCGTTGTCAAGCATGTCGCCGATATTGATCAGGCAGCAGTTGAAGATCGGCTGCAGAAAATAATCGGCATCGTGGAAATGCAGAACCCCTTCGTCGTGTGCTTTGGAGATCTTCTCCGGAAGCAGGACACGGCGGGTAAGATCCTTGGATACCTCGCCTGCGATTAAGTCACGCTGGGTGGATGCAACCGTTGCATTTTTATTTGAATTTTCTTCCATAACATCTTTGTTACGGTTCTTGATCAGACTTAAGATAGAATCGTCCGTTGTGTTCGCCTTACGGACGAGCTCTCTGGTGTAGCGATAGATGATGTACGTCTTCGCAAGCACGAATTTGCGGTCGTCCATCAGCTTCTGCTCGATAATATCCTGGATATCCTCGACCAGCATACGTGGGCGGTTCTTGCTCTCGATACCGGCAACGATTTCCTCGATTTTCTCGTCTGTTACTTTTTCGCTGTCCTCCACCTCGGCGTTTGCTTTCTTGATGGCGGTGATGATTTTGCTTCGGTCATAGTTCACGGTATGACCGTCTCGTTTGATAACTTTCATGTACCCCTCTCCTAAACTTTCCTAGATATATACGTATAAAAATCCCGGTTTTTCGCAGTCTGTCTGCGTCCGCTCAAAAAAACCGGAATACGGTTTTCAATTATATCATTAGTGGATAGGTTTGTAAACAGATAAAACACTAAATATAGTATTTGCTTTTGCAATTCTGACAAGATATTGCGATTTTTGGGGCGAAAAATACCGGGAAAAGCACGGAAATAAGCCAAATACAGCCGTGGAATCCGTGTATTGTCCGGAGGAAAATCCGGTGTTTAGCTGTGATTTCTTTGTGAAATAATAAAATAGACTTTCATTTTCCTTAAAAATATGGTATAAATGCTAAGGATTTATGTTTTTTTGATCCAGAGTTTAACAAGTTATAGAAGGGATATGTATTTTTATGAAGAAGCAGTTTCGGGCACTGGGATATGTGCTTAGTCTGGCACTCGGTATGACGATGCTTACCGGATGTGGGAAAAAGGTAGATGGTGTAGATCAGCAGGGCATGATCGATAAGTATGCAGCATATTGTGATCTGCCGGATTACAAGGGACTTGAGTATACAGAGACAAAATCAACGGTGACAGATGCAGATGTCAAGAATAAGATTGACTCTCTCCTGCAGCAGTATGCAACAAAAACGCAGGTGAAGGAAGGAACCGTTGCAGATGGTGACAATGTAAATATTGATTTCGTTGGAAGTATCGATGGCGTGGAATTTGAAGGCGGTAATTCAAACGGTGCAGGTTATGATCTGACACTGGGAAGTGGTTCGATGATTCCGGGATTTGAGGATGGTATCGTTGGGCACAAGGTTGGAGAGACTTTTAATATCAAGGCAACCTTCCCGGAGAATTACGGTAAGGATGAGCTGAACGGTAAGGAAGCGGATTTCAAGATCACAATCAATTACCTGACACAGACAGAGCTTCCGGAGTATAATGATGCGTTTGTTGCTTCTTATACAGATGCCACATCCATTCTGGAGTATGAGGATTCGGTCAGAAAAGATCTTGTAGAGCAGTATGAGCAGTCGGATAAGAGCCAGAATGAGAGTGCAATCATGCAGGTGCTTGTTGAGAAGACAACTTATAATGAATACCCACAGCAGGAGATGCAGGATCTGATTGATAAGAGTATTGCTCAGCAGGAGCAGGCAGCTTCAAGCTATGGTTATTCGCTTGGCGATTATGTGACAGCGCGTTATGGTTTTTCAGATGAAGATTCGTTCCGTCAGTATATACAGGGACTGGCTGAGGACTTCATCAAGGAGAAGATTGCAGTGTGTGCTGTTGCGAAGGATACAGGCATTACCGTAACGAAGGAAGAGGTTGACAATTACAAGAAGAAGATTATGGATTACTACAGCTACGAGGATGAGTCGAAGCTGGAGGAGAATTATTCTTCTGAGGATATCGTATATTACGCACTGGCAGAGAAGGTTGTAGATTTCCTTCTTGAAAATGGCAAGGGCGTAGAGGCAACCGCGACAGATGCAACAACCGAAGCAACGTCTTCGGATGCTTCTGCCAGTGATGGGGAATAATAAAAATGATAAATTGCGTTTCGAATCGTAAAAATATGCTTGACATTTGGGTATAGAAATGATATGATGCGAAATGCAGTACGCGGAAGTGGCGGAATTGGCAGACGCGCAGGCTTCAGGTGCCTGTGGTAGCAATA
>USFH01000005.1 GCA_900553925.1 uncultured Clostridium sp. | reverse complement strand
CGGCAGACAGTCCGGTTCTCTGTGTTGAGCACAATATCTCCAAATACCAATTTCGTTGCATCTTTATGATATCTGCGTAGCACAACCTGGATGCGTGCCATCAACTCCACGATTTCAAAAGGCTTGACAATATAATCTTCTGCGCCTAAGTTCAACCCCTTCACCCTGTCATTTAACCCTGCCTTTGCAGTTAAAAATATAACCGGTGTTCCCGTTGGTTTAATATATTCGAACAATTCATATCCATCCACCTTCGGCAGCATGATATCCAGCAGCACCAAATCAAATGTATGCGTTTCCAGAATATCCGCTGCAGTCAGTCCATCCAACGCACAAGTACACTGATACCCCGCGTCTTCCAGATTCATCCGAATCAGATCCGATATCGGTCGTTCATCCTCTACCACCAATATTTTTATCACTTATCCTGCCTCCAAAGTCCCTCTTAAATACGCTTATTCCTTCTTCTCCTCTGCTTCAATCACAACCCGTCCATTTTCGATATGCACTTTCACCTTATTTGTATCAATCCCCGCTGCCGCAAGCATATCATCGCTTAGCTGCACACGGTGTGCCTTATCAAGCACCGAATACTCCTCGTGTGTCTCGTCTGTCATATCCGGATTCTCCATCCCATCAATCATATCACGGTAATGCTGTTTCAATATCTTCTCTGTGCTGATCTTGCCATCCGAGATCATAACAACACGATCAACCTTATGCGCCAGCTTCATATCATGTGTCACAATGATGATCGTAAGTCCCAGTTTACGGTTTAACTGCCGGAACAGATCCTGGATCTGAGATGATGTCTTCGTATCCACAGCTCCGGTCGGTTCATCCGCAAGCAGAATTTCCGGTTCATTTGCAAGTGCAACTGCAATAGCAATTCTCTGCTGTTCTCCACCTGACATCTGAGACGGATAAGAATCCCGCTTATGTTCCATTCCGACAAGTGACAAAAGTTCCTCTGCCCGTGCTCTTCGTTTCTTTGCAGTTGTGCTAACGGCGAGCATTGGTGCTTCTATATTCTCTAACGATGTTAGATATGGAAACAGATTTCGACCACTCTTCTGCCACACAAATCCGATTTTTTTCTTCCGATACTGCACCATCTCCCGCTCCGAAAGTTCTGACAGATTTTTATTATCCACTTCGATCCGCCCTGCCGACGGAACTTCCAATCCACCAATAATATTCATAAGCGTGCTTTTTCCACTGCCGCTTTTTCCGATAACAGCCATCAGTTCTCCACGTTTTACCGTCAGATCCAGTCCCTGCAGTGCCAGCACTTCCACTTCCTTGGTCTTATATATTTTTACGAGAGAATCGCAGACGATCAACGGAGCCTGCCCACAATCAGCTGCCGCTTCATCAAAAGCTTCTTCCATATTCTCTTGTGTATCATCCTCGTATCTGTCTGTCAATAATCTCACCGTCCTCTAACTCATATACTGCGTCCCCAAGTTCCATCAGATTCGGATCATGTGTCGTCATCACAATTGTGACACCTTCTTTTTCAATCAGATCCCGGAACAGCTTCATAACCCGAAGGCCGGTTTCTGTATCCAGGGCACCGGTCGGCTCATCTGCAAAGATAACCTTCGGTCGATGTGCAACTGCACGGGCAATTGCCACCCGTTGCTGCTCGCCTCCCGACATTTGCCCGGGCAAATGAAGCATACGCTCCTCCATACCTACGAGCGCAAGCGTTTCCCGAATTCTTGCATCAACCTCGTTAGGTGATAAATCAGCTTCTGCCAGCCGCATAGCAAAATCAACATTCTCATATGCATTCATAATCGGAATCAATGCCACCGCCTGAAAAACAAATCCAATCTCGTTTCTCCGAAGCTGTTCTTTCTCCAATTCTGTGATATCTCTGTAATCCTGTCCGTCAAATATTACATTTCCATCTGTCGGTGCATCCAGCGTACTTAAAATATTCATCAATGTTGTTTTACCACTGCCGGAACGTCCCTTCAGAATTGTAAGCTTTCCCTGTGGAATTTCAACATCCACACCTTTTAACGCATAAAACTCTCCGGCTCCGGTCGGAAACATTCTTATAATATTGTTTGCCTGTATTATATTCATAGATGCCTCCTCACCTTACCTATTCTTCGCCTAATTTCAATGCTTGTGTAATATTGAGACTGCGTATCAGGCGCCGCAGGATTAAAATGCACAACAAAATCATCACAGCAAGCACAATCACCAGTTTCAACACATCAGTGGCATCCAGATATACATAAATGCTTAAATTATGTTTCTGTGGCAGATAAATTACACCAAACAACCGTACAAACAGATAGGTTGCAACACCTCCGCAAAGTCCTCCGGCCAATATAGACGGAACCGTTGAAAACAGATGTTCATTCGCAAGCATCCGATTGACTTCTTTTTCTGAAAGTCCCATCGCACGGTACACACCAAATAGCAATTCTCTCTGGCGAATAGACGAGATCCAGTAAATCAGAAATCCAATCATGCACAAAATAAGCGCTATGATAAAGCTTAGTGTAAACATGCCATTTGTAATACGAATCATTGCAGCTTCCTTCATCGCCCAAATATCCTCATCCAATGCAGTATAGGATGAAAGTGTTGTATCTGATTTCTCAATCATTGCTTTCACCTGCCCGCTTGAGACTCCATCCGCAAGCTTATACCATATCTCATATGGAGAGATCTTAAAATTCTGAACGGTTTTCGCATAGTTTGCCACAACCAGGTAATGCTCAATTTCCTCCCCATCTTCATACGTATACTGTGTAAATCCAGGCCATGCATCTACGATGGCAACTACCTTTCCACTGATCGTTCCGCGCACAGTTTCCTGTTTCATTACAGAATCCCCATATCGATCGCAATTCACAAGATCCCCAACCTTTACCTCCAAGGCATTCGCCAGATTCTTTGACAATATCACACCATTTTCCTGTGTTGCAAGTGCATTCAGGTATGTGTACCAATGTTCTTTTTTATTTAACTCCTCCTGCAAATATGCAGTCTGTCCAAAATCCTTTGTGTGAATTCCCATAAACTCACAATCAGCGATTTTCTTTTTTCCCTTACTCACAGAAACATTATTCGTGCGAATCACCTTCGCCATGCTCGTGCATAGTCCCTGATTCACCGCCTCTTCATATTTGACCGGGTCCGGCTCCACATACTCATAATCAATATCCGTTGCATTCACATAATACGCCTGCATCTTCCAGTTTTCCTGAAGACGTATATCGGAACCATCCGCATACCGGATACGGTTCTCATAATTCTGATTGATTGTTCTTGCTGCATTTGCATTGAATAACCCAAGTGCTACCGTCAATATGAGAAAAACAGATATAAATCCCTGTTTTCGGAAATTCCGTGTAATCTGCAGAAACGATGCATATACTGCCGGTTTCCATTTTTTTCTGCCAATCCGGTATACGAGCTGTACCAGATAATGCACCAGCCTTAACACAACCAGTCCCATTGCCACAATAAACAGTACCGAATCCAGGAAAATCAACGGATCCATCTTCGAACCAAGCAGTGCACGCGCACGAATCTTGTCAATTTCCTGATTAAAATTATGCAACAGATACAAAGATCCTGCAAGCAATACAATATCCAGGAAATATTTCTCCCAGATCATCTTCGTATTCAGTTTATTATTTGATTTTTGCTGTACAATCGACACTCCGGAATGCACAACAACCGGAATCAAAATAAATATGATTCCAACTATAGATGCCAGCAATCCATACACCAGCATCATCGGCGTAAACCCATACATAGACAGATTTCCAACATGGAACGTAAGGAAATCCGTCGTGGATGCTGCAAGCATGCACAAACCATATCCAAGAGGGATTCCGATCAGCATTGCAGCAAGGCTTAAAATGCCTGCCTGCAGTGCATATTCTGCCACAATCTGTATTCTGCGATATCCACGGCTTCGCATCATCGCAATCTCACCGGTTTCCGCTTCCACGATTTGTCCGGTTACCATATAGATAAATGCAAGCACCAATCCCAGCAAAGGAAGCTCCAATACCCACAACATAATATTAACAGATTTCTCATTTGTGTTATATTGTTGAAGGATGTTCATGAAAGAGTCCTGAAAATTCTCATCTTCCTTATGAAATTGTTCCAGATAATACTGCACATCTGTTACATTCTTTTGATTAATCCGCGTATAATCCAGAAGAACATTGGTTGTATAGTTAATTTTTTCATATGAGAAATCCTGTACAATTGCATCGAATGTATCTTCACTCACAAAGATTTCTTCTTCCATCGTATTCGGTGCTGTATACCAAAACAGATCTGTACTCTCCCGCTCTTTGAATATGCCTGCAATATACAACTCCAGATTCTCATTTTTATGATTCTTCAACTGTGGGAAATGCAGTGTTTCCCCGACTGTATAGCCACATGCATCCATCACACTCTCCGACATGATACATGCATATTCTTCTCCGTCATAAGCAGCATAATCCTCACCTGTCAGTATCTGCGCATGATCCAGAATCTCCGGCATATACGATACCGCCAGATATTTTCCTTTTCCTCCGTAGCTTCCCTGACAAGACTGTGCTTCCAGTTTCAAGACAGACTGCGATTCGATTGGCGTTACATCATCAAGATATTTCTGCCATGTGCTCTGATATCCCGCAATTCCACGCATAACAGAATCGGCCGTTTCGTGTTTTTCTGTCTTATACGCGCCGACCCGTCCGATCACAGCCGGATACTGATTGTTCTCCACACCTGCATCATGAAAGCTGTCGAGCAACATTTTATTGAGTGACCCGGCTTTAAACATTGGCTGACAGGACACGGCGGCCACAAGAAAAATCAGACCTAAAAGTAGACAGGTTGTGAGCCACTTTTTATTCTGTATTTTTCGTAAAACAAATCGAATCATCTCTTACTCCTCTTCTGCGATTGGTCCGGCAAGAACATCACCCTCGCTCAATCCATTAAAAATAACTGCCGTTGTACTTCCCTTTTTGTATTTGGAAGTATCCTGTGTTGCACTGAAACTCTTCATCTCGATGTATTGTTTTTCCAGATTACCGTCCACAATTTTCCACACATAATACCTCTCCACACCTTTTTCACGTTTTGGTTTCTCCGTATATATCATATCAGAAGGAATCGTATATACATCCTGCAATGATACAGTTGGATATGACAACATCTGTACGTCCTGTATATCTGCAATATCTGCATTTCCTTCTAATTTGACATAATACATCTGACTGTCATATGCGATGCTCTGTGTAATATATACTTTATTTCCCTTCGTTGTTATATAATATCCTTCCGGCGCCCCTTCTGCTGTTCCTGTCGATCCACAGATTGTTCCCTGCAACTGTTTTTCGTCGGCATCCTGAATCTGAACAAGCGTTCCAAGCGGCACCGTATTCTTGTCGTTGATATAGATTGCAAGTTTCTCCTGTGCCGGTATATCTATGGCAAAAAGCTTATCACCGGCTTTTACCTTGGCTCCATTCTCAACATATACCGTATAAATCACGCCAGCATTTTCTGCACAAATGGATATCACACCGGAGCCATTATTGTTTTCACTCACTTCGTCATAATCCTGCTGTGCCTTTTTTGCCTGATACTCATAATCCAGTGTCTGGACCTGAAAATCTATATTCTCCATCTGAATATCCAGGTCCAGCATTGCCTGCATATTCGGATTTTTCTCCCGCTCTGCATCTGTGCCGGTCGCCATCTGTGCATCTGTCCCTGTCGCAAGTGGATTTCCCTGTTTTTCTGTCTGTAGCAAACGAATCCGGTCTTCATGTGCCTGTACCGATTTCTCCCGGTTTTCTTTCATACTTTCCATATTGGATCGCATCTCAGCAAGCTTCGCACTTCCTTCATCTGTACGTATCTTTACTATAGCCTCCCCCTGCTCAACGGATGTACTTTCCCCACTTACACAAACCTCCTGCACCGTTCCTTCATAAGATGATTTATAATATTTTCTGGTACTGTCTTCGACTACCGAACGGTTTGTATAATACATGGCATCAAAATCCGATGCTTTTTGCACAACATACTCGTCATATTGATCCGGCCAGGCAGCGTCCGTCGTATAATAGACTTTCTCCCCTTCCGAAAGTCCGGAAAGAACCTCCACATTCATGTTATCATCCACGCCCGTTTCAATATATCGTGCTTCCCGCTGCTCTCCATTTTTTACATACACAAATGTTCCCTTATCGTCTTGATAAATGGAATCCTTGCCAACATACAACACATCTTCCGCCCGGTTACGCACTAGATAGATTGGAATGACGGTTCCAACCTTTCCACGTTTTGTCATGTCTTCATACTGCATACGAAGATCCGGATATTTCATCTGATTTTCAGCAGCCATTCTCTCCTGGGCACTATATGGATACTCCTGAAGTGCTATTTTCTGCCCATCCTGCATTGTATAATATTTGTCGTATTTTTTTAATATTTCATCTTTGATTGTTTTATTCTGCACACTGATATATGTATCTTCATAATCCGCAATGACAACCACATTTTCCGCACTTGTCACCTGATTTTCATATGGAAACTGTTTGACATATGTAATGTATCCACTCGCTGCCGCCTTCAATGTTCCATTGTCAATCACTTCCTGCTGCGCCTGTATCTGTTCATCATAATTTGCAAGTTTATGCTTATATAACAATGCATCGTAATTTGCATTTTCCTGCTCCGTTGCAATGTCTTTTTCTGTCTGTGACACGCCCTCGGTATCCCCAAGCTGATTTTGTCCATCCTGCTTCAATTGAAGCTTCTGTATAGCAAGCTCATGTTTTTTACTTTCCAGTTCATATTTGCTTACAAGCAGTGCACGGTCTTCCTGCAGATCTGCCTGCGTCTTCTTCGCTACGTCCAGATCCGCGATTGCGACAATCTGTCCCTCTTGCACATAATCTCCCACATTAACAAGTATATCTGCCACTTCTACCTGTGTAGTCCAAAATACCGGATATTCCTTCGGCACAATTGAACCATACAGAATTTCCATAGAACCGACATCTCCATACGAAACTTCACGATAGGATTCTGTTCCTGAAACCGGTTCTAGAAGTTCTGGTGCGTCGGCATATTTTTTGCCACAGGCAGCCAGCGAAAATGTACATATCACACTCATCCACAGGCAGAGCTGTTTTTTTATCTTTGATTGTATTCTCATTTTGAAACCACCACCTTGTCACCTTCCTGCAAGCCCTCTTCAATCACGGTGTATCCATTTACGGTACTTCCGGTTTTCACCGGAACCCCATGACGAAATCCCTGGTCATCCACCTGATACACATAAGTTTCGTCCTTCACAGACATGATTGCATCCTGTGGAACATATAATACATCCTTAATGACATCCTTCTTGATTACAAGATTGAGGGAACTTGAACTCGGACGTCCCGTCGAATCTGCCAAAACAAAGCTTAGTTTTCGTTTCGCACCCGCATCGGAATCTGTCGCGGTTTCTTCTATGTCTGATAATACAATATCGTAACTGCCTACGCCAAATGTTGCCGTGTATGTCTGCCCCACCTGAAAGTCATAATCGTCATCCGTTGTCGTCGTATATTTGTCAGAACCATACAATAATTTCACAAGTGGATCATATGCATATACCGTTCCATATTCGAGCATATCGGATACGCTGCTGACAACGCCGTCTTCCTCCGCCTTAATCGTATATGTCTCCAGTTTTGCATCAAGCTCATCTATATAAAGTCTCGCTATTTCCTGATCTTTCTGCAACTCTTTGATGCTTTCCATGTTTGCATCTGTCTGGTTGATCTGATCCAATCGTGTGTAATGGTCTATCAGCAATGCATCTTCTTCCACCCTGTTTTCATATTGCTGCCGCTCTTTATCTATATCATCTGACTGAAACGTGATCAATGTATCTCCCGCTTTTACAGCATCTCCTTGTTTCACATATACCTGATCCACCTTCATCTCGTCATGATCCGCATGATATTCCTGATACCGGAACTCCTTTGCCTCCAGGCGAAGGATAAGTTCCGGCTCGATATCGCCCCGCATAACCTTCTCCGTAGTGTATGTCATTTTCTCATATTCCGGAATTGTAATCGTGAGATCATCCGTCTGTTTTTTTCCGCTGCATCCTGACAGAAGACTCATCCCAATCGCAATTGCCACTATTTTTATACCTTTTTTTCTCACGGCAGTATCCTCGCAGTATTTTGATAAAAATATCATATCATATAAATGTATCTGAATTGTATCAATTTCTGTATATTTATAGCAAAAAAAGACTTCAATCTGCCATAGGCCGATTGAAGTCTTCACCTTCATCTTACTCTACTACGTAAGGGATAAGAGCTACGTGTCTTGCTCTCTTGATTGCAACTGTAAGTGCACGCTGATGCTTTGCACAGTTTCCGGTAATTCTTCTAGGAAGAATCTTGCCTCTTTCAGAGATGTATCTCTTAAGCTTGTTTGTATCCTTGTAATCGATTACTGCATTCTTCTCTGCACAGAATACACAGACCTTTTTTCTTCTACGAATTGGTCTTCTCTTCATAGGAGCGTCTGGACGATCGCTCTTCTCTGTCTTATTATAAGCCATTACTATTACCTCCATTTAATTTCCGCTTTGCACGGATTCCAAATTACTTGAATGGTAAATCGTTGCCTAATGATCCTGTCGGAATGTCCATGAAGCCTTCTGCACTTGCATCTGCCGGTGCAGGTCTCTCCTCACGCTGATATCCACCGCCATTG
This sequence comes from uncultured Clostridium sp., assembly GCA_900553925.1. Taxonomy (GTDB): domain Bacteria; phylum Bacillota; class Clostridia; order Lachnospirales; family Lachnospiraceae; genus Coprococcus_C. The sequence continues at coordinate 18,525 of USFH01000005.1, read as the reverse complement.
TTACCTGAAGAAGCGTTCTTGCTCTCAGCAAATTCCTGCTCCTCTACAATAACTTCTGTCGTGTAAACTTTATTTCCGTCTTTGTTCGTATAGCTGCCTGTCTGAATTCTGCCTGTAATCGCAATCTTTGTACCCTGCTTCAAATACTTCTCAGCAAACTCTCCCTGTCTGCCAAATGCGACACATGAGATAAAATCTGCTGTCTGTTCATTTCCAGAATTGTCTCTTCTCTGGAATCTACGATCAACTGCGAGTGTATATCTTGCGATTGCCAAAGGCTCTGCAGCCTGTGAATATCTAACTTCAGGATCACGGGTCAAACGTCCCATCAAAATTACTTTGTTCATCGGAAATCCTCCTATTATTACTCTGCGTCCTGTCTAACACAAAGATATCTGAGAACAGATTCCAAAATACGAACACTTGCTTCGATCTGAGCTGGAGCTTCAGCGTTTGCATCAAACTGGATGAAGTAGTAGAAACCTTCCTTCATCTTCTGAATCTCGTATGCTAATCTCAGCTTGCCTTTTTCGTCAACATTTGTGATTGTGCCGCCTGCCTTCTCGATAATAGCCTTAGCCTTATCAACAACAGCAGTTCTTGCGTCATCATCAATCTTTGAGCTAACAACCAACGCTAATTCATACTTGTTCATGTTATTGCACCTCCTTATGGTCTATTGGCCTCCGAACAAGTCGGAAGCAAGGAATATAAAAATATATCACAGAGTTAGATATTACCATACGGTTTTTTATTTTGCAAGCGTTTTTTAGATTTATTTTCGCATATTTTTGCATTATTTTTGCCATTATTTTTGCATGTGTATATGTTCGGCGGTTGTATTCATATAATATTTATGTTACATTAAATCATAGAAATTATATCAACCAGGAGGGTTTTATTACGAATGAAAGACGAAACCAAATGCCTGCATGCAGGCTATACACCAAAAAACGGCGAACCACGTGTCCTGCCAATAGTACAAAGCACAACTTACGTATATGAATCTGCCGCAGAGGTTGCCGGAATCTTCGACGATCCGACAAAAGGACTTTGTTATTCGCGTTTTGCGAATCCGACAGTCATGGCAGTCGAAGAAAAAATCGCAGCCTTAGAAGGCGGTGTCGGTGCCATGTGCACAACATCCGGGCAGGCAGCCACGTTGCTTTCCATCCTGAATATCTGTCAGGCCGGTGACAGCATTATCAGCACTCCGGAGATCTACGGCGGCACGATCAACCTTTTCTCCTTCACTTTAAAAAAGCTCGGCATTGAATGTATCTATGTCGATAAGACAATGTCAGACGATGAGATCAAGGCTTGTTTCAAGGAAAATACCAAGCTTGTATTCGGCGAGACAATCGCGAATCCGGCTCTGACCGTATTCGATATTGAACGTTTTGCGAATATCGCCCATGCAATGGGTGTTCCATTGATCGTTGATAACACATTTGCTACACCGATTCTATGTAAGCCATTTGACTTCGGTGCCGATATTGTTGTGCATTCCACAAGTAAATATATGGATGGACATGCTGTTCAGATCGGCGGTGTCATCGTAGATAGCGGCAAGTTCAACTGGGATAATGGTAAGTTCCCGGAGCTTGTAGAGCCCGATGAATCTTATCACGGAACCTGCTACACCAAATCTTACGGCAACATGGCATATATCGTCAAGGCAAGAATGCAGCTCATGCGCGACTTCGGTGTCTATCCCGCTGCACACTCCGCATTTCTTTTAAACCTTGGATTAGAGACGCTTCCGGTCCGTATGAAACAATATACAGAAAATGCAATCGCAGTTGCGGAATATCTCGAAAAAAGCGATGCGGTTGTCAGTGTCAGCTGTCCGGCACTTCCTTCCGATCCAAACCATGCACTCGCAGAGAAATATCTCGGCGGCAAGTCCTGTGGTGTTATTTCCTTTATCATCAAGGGAGGTCGTCCGGCTGCCGCAAAATTCATGGATTCGTTAAAGCTTGCATCCAATGAAGTGCATGTCGCAGATATCCGGACATGTGTCCTGCATCCGGCAAGTGAGACACACAGACAGCTTTCTGATGAACAGCTTGTCGCTGCCGGGATTGATGCCGGTATGGTCCGATTCTCTGTTGGCCTGGAGAATATTGATGATATTCTGGAGGATTTAGATGCTGCATTGAAAGCCGCAATGCAATAATTCATATATCCTGTTTCCATACAAAAGGGGTTGAAACAAAATCTGTTCCAACCCCTTTTTTTACCTTTATTTTCTTATCCCGTTTATATCTGCAATTCCAGGACACTTCCCATAACCGCCTTCGGTTCTTTTACCTTGCGTTCCTCTGCATAAAACGCTCTGTTATACTCCTGCAATTTCTGCACGGATATTGTTTTATCATTCTCGTCATATACGTGACGATTCCGTTCACTCACGAAATTGGCCATGCTGACGAACCCTGTCTCTATCGGAACTGCGCTAGCCTCCAAAGGCGTATCTGACTCCTTCGCCGGTCCCCACCATCTCATACCAATCGTATCAGCGTATTCCGCAGATGGTGTATCACACAGAAACTCAAGTGCATACTGCTCAATCTGCTGCTTCGTACAGATAATCTTCTTGCAGCCGGATAATTTGCCTGACGCATCATATCGCCCCATAATCGCCGGATATGTATCCGTACCATTCAGGTAATGGCAGTCGATCCAATGCATCCGGAGCTCTGTTCTCTTAATGCCACGCCGTTTTAAGAGTACCGCAATATCCGGTCTTACGTTCATCATCCATCTTGCAAGAGGATTTCTGTATACCCGTTCCTCACCTGACCATCCGTTAATATGCTTTCCAAGATCAAACCCCGGATTCTCCATATCTACATCACTGTCGAGGTTGTAGATATCCAAATTCTCAGTTCTGCTTAAGTCTATCTCCTCAATCATCGCGCCTTCTGCCTCATCTCCTGCATACAATGCCCGAAGCTTCCGGTTTGCAAATGTCAAAAGCCGATAGTTAAACTCCGCCTTACTCTCTGCATAATTAAAATAATCACGAAGAAATGCCGGCATATAATACGCCTGTATCACTTCATAATTCTTGTTTGTAAAATTGTCCGAATCGATCTTGACCCTTCTGCATCCACTCATTACCTGAAACAGATACACAGAGAATTGAGCCTCGTCCCTGCACAGTGATTTCTCTCCATTTATGTAGTCGTTGATCAATATGTCCATAAGCTATACCACCATTTTCTTAATTGTCAAATCCAAATATTCCAATCAACTTCTGCGATCCCTTCGTAAAATTCCAGAATTTGTCAGATCCATCACACAGCAGCACAACATATACCACTTTCTCATCTGTAACACCTGAAAAATCCAGATCCGGATAATTCTCGCGCACATCTGCGGCATCACCATTCGTTGCTGTGAATGTACCTGTATACGTTCCACCATACGTCTCATCCTGGGAAACAAGTGAAACCGCTACCTCTCCGTCGAACAGACCATCTACAAGATTTCCGCTTTCCTCAACCGTAACAAGCTCATCCCCTGTATTTTCATTTACAGCACGATGTGTACCTTGTCCGTTCGGTTTGTCGTTTGCCCATGCACCCTCGTAGACTTCATACGACTTATTATATCCATCCGTTTTCAGATAGGAGGTTCCCTGTCCACTGCGGACACCATTCTCATAATCGCCATAATAGAAGTAATATCCGGAAGATAACGCAGCCTGATATTTGTAGATTCCTACAGCCTTTCCTGTATAATCACTTGTGTACCCATCCTGTGCATATACATAGCTGTCACCTTCCATATTATCTACAACCAGCCCTGCATTCTCCGATCCATCAACATCTAACATTCCTTCATAATCACCGGCAGACATCAGGCTGATCACCTGCTCCATCAGATCATGACGTGCGTTGGTAAGTGCACGTTCAGACTCAATCTTCTCCGTGTAAGAAGAGAAATCAACATCCGATAATTCATCTGCATAGGTATTGATAAATGTTTCTGCTTCATCATACTGCTGCGCAGACATCATATCGTCCAACACTGCGTACGCGCAATCCTTCCGTCCGGATAATGCATCCTCATTTGCACTGTCAAGCGCAACTGCCTTTGCATATTCAGCCAGCTTCTCCTCGTAATCCGAATCGTCCATACTATCCGCATTATCCACATATGCTTTCACAAGAGCTGTTTTCAATGTACCATCCTCTGTCAGGTCATAGCCTTCTTTGTAAGCCTCGATCAGAGATTGTGCATCACTATACAGATCATCTGTAAATTCATAAAATACAACTATATCTTCCAGATTCTCTGTCACTGCGTCTGCATCCAGACCACAGATCGTTGATCGAAATTCCACAAAATGCTCTCTCGCATCATCACTGTCTCCCTGCTTAATTTCAGATTCAATCAATCCGTTCATCGCAGGAATCCGGTCATCGAAGATATCTAACGCATCATCATAAGCAGCTTCTGCCTCTTCGTAGTTTGCAGCATCCATTGCCTTCTGCGCGGTATCCATCTTGCGTTCATACCGTTTCTCCGGTGTAAAGAACAGGAAATAAGCGCCTGTACCAAGTCCAAGAACAGCAATAATCGCAATAATTGCCACGATCAATCCGGTCTTTTTCTTCTTTGCGCCATCCTTCTTCTGTTTTGGTGCCTTCGGTGGCTTCGGTGCTTTTGTCTTTGGTGGCTTCGGTGCCTTTGGCGGCTTTCCACCCATCGGTGGCATCTGTCCATTGTTCGGCATCTGCCCCATCGGTACACCCATCGGACCATTCGGTGCCTGTCCCATTGGTGCCCCCATCGGACCATTCGGTGCCTGTCCCATTGGTGCCCCCATCGGCATTCCCATCGGACCATTCGGTGCCTGCCCCATCGGTGCCCCCATCGGCATTCCCATCGGACCATTCGGTGCCTGCCCCATCGGTGCTCCCATCGGCATTCCCATCGGACCGTTCGGTGCCTGCCCCATCGGTGCTCCCATCTGTGGCTGTACTAAAACTGTACGATCCTGGAACTGAGGAACTCCTGCCGGATTCTGCGGCTGCATTGCTGCCGGATCCGGTCCTGTCAATACCGTGGTCGCTCCTTCTGCTTCTTCCTCTATATCTGTTGCGCGCAATACCGTAGTCGCGCCTTCTTCCTCTTCTTCAACCGATTCTGGTGCACGTAATACCGTTGTTGCACCCTCTTCTTCGTCCGTGTCCGGCACGGAATTCAAATTCTTATTATCGTCCATACTATTCCCTCCTACGGAAAAATCAAACCTCTTTACAGTTTATACTTTTTCTACCTGATATGTCAACATTCTTTCCTCTAATTTCATCGTATTTGAAGAGAATTTCACTACTTTTCTACGCCATATCATTCCGCTTCCTAAGACACGCGATTTCCTCTTCCGTAAGTCTTCTGTATTCCCCGTTTTTTAACGATGGATCCAGCAGGAGATTTCCCATTGATAATCGTTTCAGATAGACCACCTTCATTCCAACTGCCTCGAACATACGCTTGATCTGATGATAGCGTCCTTCTGTAATCGTGATCTCTATTTCACTTTCTTCCCCTGCTTCGAGAATCCTCAGGCAGGCAGGTGCTGTCAGCTTCTCATCCCCGATATCCAGCCCCTCACGGAACTTTTCAATCTCCGTTTCCGTCACATGCCCGGTGATTCTCGCATAATAGGTCTTATCCACGTGCTTACCGGGTGCGAGAAGTTCATTCGCAAGCTTTCCGTCATTGGTGATCAGCAGCAGTCCTTCTGTATCTTTGTCTAGTCTGCCAACCGGAAATAAATCACGTCTTTTTGCTTCTGTAATGAGACTGAGTACGGTCTTTTCCTTTTCATCCTTCGTCGCTGACACAACCCCTTGCGGTTTGTTCATCATAAAATAAGAAAACGATTCATATAAAACCGGTTTTCCCTGCACGAGAATAGAATCCGCTTCTGAATCGATTTTCTGATCCGGCTGTCTCACAATCATGTCATTCACGATCACCTGTTGTTTTTTTATCAGTTCCCGTACCTGCTTCCGGGTTCCAAGTCCCGCGTCCGCCAGGTATTTGTCCAACCGCAGTTTTGCCATCTGTCTCACCCGCTTCTTTTATTTTTATATAATCATCAGGATTTTCTTCTATCTATCCGAGGACAGAAAAAAAGATCCACAGTCAACCCGCGGATCTTCCCATTCTTATTTCAATCCTCTTGGGGAGATTGAACTATATATTGCTGTTTCTACAACTAGAATAAACTATCATAGAAGCTTCCAACCGATGTTCCGTTTACTGTTCCGTACTGATTATACACACCGGATAATGTATTGACAGATGCATCACTTGCAAGCTGCAACAACCGGCTCTGTGTATTGCTTCCGAAGGAGAAATCTCCTGCGAAAAGCTTCTTCACATCAGACATATCGGCAGATACAAATGCTTCCTCATCAAAAGCCAATGTATTATTGCTCTTCACAGTAATTCCAATCTTGGCTAATGCACTTGTGTAATTACCAGTCTGTGATGCCAGTCTGGATGCATCCTTTATCACGCCTGTCTTGTCCGACTTCTGTGCACTCTCCATTACACTATTATAATTGCTGACAAAGCTCTTTATATTCTTCTGGATCTTATCTGTATCACCATTCTGATACAACTTCTCATCCTTCAGTCCCTTAATATCCTTCCATGCATCCTCAGATGCTGTCTTCGTTGCAGTGTCTTCTGTCTTCGTATCTATGTTGTTCTTAGAGAACTGCTTCTGTGTCGCCTTTTTCGCACTATCATTTGAATAATAATGCTTTGCAAGCTTCAGATAACTACCGTTCCGAATGGCGTTGTAATCACCAAGGAGTCCCACCAATCCACTACTCGAATTGCCAGAAGATATTCCAAGCATGCTATTAAAAAAATTATTGCTAATATTCATACTCATAATCTCACTTCCTTTTTACATTCTCCTATCACTCATTCTTAGTAACAGTATACTACACATTCCACAGACTTGTAAAGATATTTACGGATTTGCCTCTGAATCCGCTGCCGAATCCGTGGAATCTTCGTTTACCGCCCCGGTTGTGTCCGCTCCGTCACGTTTGAGATAGATCACTTCATCGGTATACATACCTGAATCATCCGCCTTTTCTTCCCACTCGGTCGTACAAGCTTCATCCGTATACGCCTTATATTCCATCAACGCAAGCTGTACCGGCTTATCTACCGGGACAAGATAACTGTTCTCTAAGCCTTTTCCCTCAAGAATCTTAAATGTGACCGTGCGTGTCATCATCGATTCGTGTACAGTGGCAATCGCTTCCGGATATTCATAATCACTTCCCTCTGTCACCCAGGAATACGATACTTTATTTCCGTCCGCATCATAACAATAATATTCAAGCACTTTGTAGTTGTCATCTAGAATATATTTGAATACATACGATGCATTGTCATTCTTATAATTTGTTTCCACTACAAGATCCCCATCTTCGCGGTAGATATCCTTGATCGTCTGATCCGCCTCCGTGAGGGAGATGATCATATCGTTGTGGTTCGTGTTGATGATCGCATCTGCCACATTTGGTTCGGGATAAATTAATGCATAACACGTCTTATCCGAATCAATCAGATACCAATAGCCATATTCCTTGTCAAGCACCTGTACGATTCCGTTCGAATCCTCATACGCCTGCAGATATGTACCATCCTCTGCAAAACCAAGGAACTGATATTCCGAATACACCTCAACGCCATCACTATAATAGATTGTGTTCAGACTGTAATTGTTTCCCCCCGCAAGCAATGTATCCCCTTTGTTTGCATCATAGATTGCTTCCAGTGTGACCTTCTTATCTTCCTCCGAAGCTTCCTCTCGCTTTTTCTGTTCCTCGGTTGTATTCTCCGCTTCCTCCCGGATATCCGCCAGAATATCCTCGGTTGTTGTCGCATCACTCTGCGATGCTGCTGCTTCGGTTGTCACAAGCACCAGCTTATCTTCTTTCCCACACGCAGTCAGTGCAAGCATCGCTGCTGCCATCACACATGCCGCCCATAATTTTGACTTCCTCATAAGTTCTCCCTCCCGCTTACATAGCTACTGTCCAACGTTCACGCGCACACCACATTAAGCCTGTCTCTTCACTACACGTATCACAAGTTTCTTTACTTCTGCGAATTCGCCCATCTTGAAATATGCTGCAAACATCAGCAGATTTGACACGATTACAGACACAATTGCCTTCAGAATCAGTGCCAGAATTCCAACACCCGGTATCTGACTTGCAACCAGATAAGTAAGTGTACATACAATTGCTGTCACAATTGTATAATATAAAAGCTTGCATATATATTCCCATGCATTCCGCTTAAACAGTACTGTAAACAGGTTATGCAGAATCCACGGCATACCAACAACCAGCACGGAAATAACGGTAGACAGGATAACACCATAGATACCGATAAACTGCACAAGAATAATATTCAGCACCAGATTCACAAGTGCCGTCACAAGCGGGCGGAATCGGTCTTCGTGCCAGATTCCGGCTGCATCTTTGTAGGTGATCAGGATCTGGTTTACCTGGCTGATGAAGAAATACACAACCATGCAGACAACAACTGCAAACGGAAGCATCCGCTTCTCTGTTACCCAGAGCCGCATGAACGGCTGATACAGACAGAGCATAACTGCACTACACATACCGGCAAGCCACATTATAATAAACGAGAGCTTCTTCAAATCCGTATAGTTTTTTTCTTCCGACTCCATCAGAATACTGTTTCCGATACCTGCAGTGCACGATACGAACACAACATTCATGATTCCGGTTACCGCAGTCAGCACATAGTAATAATTGTTGTAAAATGCATTCGCAGCAAGTCCTAAGAATGCCGATATAACAATCGTATCCGCTGACGACACAATGACTTGTCCCACCTTCATGGTGAAGAGATCTCTGATACGGTTATTGATTTTCTTTACTGTCTCCTTCGGCAGCTTTCCGACTGCCTTATACTCCGGATACATCTTATTCGCAAAATATGCCGTTACCAGATTCGTAACGATCTGTGTGAAGATCTGTACAATCAGATAGATATAATAATCGCCGATTGTCATAACGACAACTAACTGTGCCGCATACTGGAACGTATTCGTCACAAGCATGACCTTGCTCGCCACATCATTTCTCTGGTGTGCGGTAAGCAGACTGTTCTTGTACGCGAGCAGCCAGTATGACATACAGGTACAGAACAGATTGAGCAGATAGACCGCATAGATGCTCACGCCCTCCGGCATATCGCTTTTAACAAGATACGGAATAAACGGCGTCAGAATTCCGCCGATGACCGCGATTACCAGTCCGATGATCCGGTAATATTTCTGATATAATTTCAACAACGCGCAGATCTGCTCTTTGTCATTGTCAATGATCGGCTGGTACATGGAATACACCATCGCCGAACCAACGCCCAGCTCCGCGAGGTTCAACACCCACAGCACCGAACCAAACAAGCTGTTCAAGCCGAGATATCCATCACCCATGTAGTACATGATTGCTGTACGCATGATGAACGGAAGCAGTATCTGATAGCCTTTCAAAAACATGCCAAACACAACATTTCGTGAGGCATTTCTTACACGGGTTTCCTGTTGCATAACATTCCTCTTTCTACTACGAACTTATGATTCCTGTGTAGAATCAATATAGACACGCGGTACACGCTGGGAGATATTACATACGATCTCATCGACATTCGTCTGCAGCAGATCTGCCATCCACTGGATAGAAAGTGTTCCGCCAAGCAGTGTTACCTGATCATTTCTTTCAACATCCGGGATATCTGTCACATCAACCATGCACTGATCCATACAGACTCTTCCGATGATCGGTGCTTCCTTCCCACGGATCAGCACCTTTCCACGGTTTGACAGATCTCTGCGGTATCCATCCGCAAATCCAACCGGCAGGGTTGCAATCTTCGTCGGGCGCTTCGTCACGAACGTACCGCCATAGCCGACTTCGGTTCCTGTCGGAACTTCTTTCACCATAACGACATACGTGTACCAGCTCAAAATCTCCTTGAAATTTTCTTTCTTAAATTCTTCTTCATCGATCGGATTCAAGCCATATAAGATATCTCCGGCACGTACCATGTCAAGCTGTGAATCCGGCATCAGCAAGATTGCCGGACTGTTCGCCACATGATATTTCGGAAATGTAATTCCCATCTCTTTTAATTTCTCTGTCATACGCAGGAAGCGGGCAAGCTGTTTCTCTGCGCTCTTATGATCATATTCATCTGCACGTGCAAAATGCGTGAAAATACCTGTCATATGCAGGGATTCCATCTGGGAGATCTCTTTAATTGCTTCAAGTGTCTCATCGTTATCCGGGAACCCGATCCGGCTCATTCCGGTGTCGAGCTTGATCTGTATATTCTGCTTTCTGCCCTGTCGTTTCGCTGCCTCGGCAACCGTCTTCGCATATTCCACCGAGAACACCGGGAAATCCAGATTGTAACGGACTGCCTCATCCAAGTCATAATCCCTGGTATCTCCAAGCACCAGAATCGGCTCTGTCGCGCCATGCTCGCGCAAGGCAACACCCTCGCTCCACAGCGCAACCGCATAGTTTGTCACACCGCATGCTTTCAGCGTCGGATACAAACCTTCCGCGCCATGCCGGTATCCGTCGCCCTTTAAAACCGCCATCAGTTCGACACCCGGCTTTAATTTCTTGCGAATCTCTGCTAAATTATTTTTCAGCATACCAAGATCTACGACGGCTGCTGTTCTTCCCATCCAAGGTTCCATACAATCTATCATACCTTTCCATTTATCAAGTACATCAAAATTATCTAAAATAAAACACAATCGAGCAGGTTCATACATCCTGCCCGATTTACTTTCTACACAGATTATCTCTGTACAATTCTTACATCAATTCATTCATTGAATCTCTGATGATATCCAATCCGCGAATCAATTCGTCATCCGTTGCCACAAGCGCCGGCATCAGTTTCAACACATTGTTGTCTCGGCCTGCACGTTCCATGATCAATCCCTTTTCAAAGCACTTGTTACAGATTGCCAAAGCAAGCTTTCCGTCTGCAACCTGAACACCCCAGATACAGCCGATTCCCCGGATTTCCACACCCGGTCTTGCAATATTCTCATCCATATACTTGCGGATGATTCCCTCTTTGCGCTTTACCTCAGCCTCAACCTTATGGTCAAGCATATATTCCAGTCCTGCCTTCGCTGCAACCATAGAAAGCTGGTTGCCACGAAACGTTCCGTTGTGCTCGCCCGGTGACCAGATATCTAACTCCGGCTTAAACATTGTCAGAGCAAATGGCATACCATATCCACCGATGGACTTCGACATTACGAACATATCCGGTACGATACCTGCACGCTCGAACGAGAAGAAGGTTCCTGTTCTCGCACATCCTACCTGAATATCATCCACGATCATCAAAATGTCATACTTATCGCACAGCGCACGAACCCCCTGCAGGTATTCATTGGAAAATACATGCACGCCGCCTTCTGCCTGTACGGTCTCGATAATGATTGCTGCCGGTTTCTCCACACCTGAGTGGTCATCCGTAAGCAATGTCTCCATATATTTGATTGTATCAAGCTCTGGGAACATATATGGTGCCGGAATGTGTGTAACATCATTCAGACATACACCTGCACCGCCACGGCTGCCCGCATCACTTGTGAGAGACAATGCACCAAGTGTCATACCATGGAAACATCCCATGAGTGCCCAGATCTGATTTCTCTTCTTTACTTTGCGTGCCAGCTTCAATGCAGCCTCTACGCCATTGGTTCCGGTTGGTCCAGGAAACATTACCTTGAAATTCAACCCTCTTGGCTGTAACACCTTTTCTTCAAAGAACTGCAAAAACTCTTTCTTCGGAACAGTCATCATATCCATCGAATGCATAATTCCATCACTCATCAGGTATGCAACCATCTTTTCCTTAATATAGTCATTGTTATGTCCATAGTTTAAGGCTCCTGCTCCGCAGAAGAAATCTATATATTCCTTTCCATCGATATCCTTCATGATGGAACCCTTTGAAGTTGTAAATACAGCCGGAAAACTTCTACAATAAGATCTTACTTCCGATTCATAATTTTCAAATACTTCAACGCCATTCATAATCAGCACCTCCTAATTCTTGTGTATTGCCTTCTAACCCGGATCAATCCGTCGAAGACGGCACCTTACAAAGATGCCTTTTATGTGCTTGAATTTGTTAATAGCCAAGCTATAATATACTCCTCATTCCCTCACTTCGCAAGTGAAAAAAGAATGAATTCTATGTTTTAAACTTAAGATAATTCCAAATCCGGCTTGTCAAACTCTTTCATCTTCTGGTTATACGCATCCCGCATCGCATCTTCATACGGTATTTTCTCCATATCCGCGCCTAACATACGCAGAAGATAATGTGTGAAATCCGGGTTTGCCACAAGGATTGGTCCAAGCATATAAGTCGCAAGGATTTTTCCTTTGCGGATTCCCTCGAATACCGACTTCGGATTCATGCCGGTTCCCATCTCTACTTTGCAGAAGCTCTCCTGCTCCGGAATTCCAAATGTATGGGAGAAACGGCTTGTATAACCAAGCAGTGTGATGTCATCGAATTTTGCCTTCATCAATGTATTGAAACGGTTCGGTGTCTGTCTGACCGAATAGCTGTTTAAGTACGCCAGTGCCTCCACCTTGCTGCCATCTTCCCGCTTAATGTATTTGCCAAGCAGTTCGAGCGCATTTCCAACGAATAAAAATACCGTTTTCTCTGCATCAAATGCACGGAAGATTTCTTCCTTCAGAGGAAGCAGACGGCTTAAGATCACTTCCTGACTCTTCTCGCTCATTGAGCACATATATACCAGATCAATATCCTCTGTCAGAAACAGCGGCTTCGCATTCAGTGTTGTCTCTACAAATTCTGCATCCGGTAAGCAGAGCTTTAAGTATTGCATATTTCCTTTGTCACCATATAAGGTACAAAGCTCCGGATAAAGGATTTCAATCTTCATTATTTTTCATCCTCCAGTCTCTTCAAAAGCTTCTGCTTCATCTTGCAGGAAATACCATAGGTATCGCAGTCGTATAAGATGTACACCTTATCGACGCCCTCTAAGTTCACTTTATCAACCGCTGCGACCTCATCGAGATCCCATGCAATCTTCTCCTCCGGGATTCCGGCGATCAGCGCACGCACGCGATGATCGAGACATCTTGGTCCACAGCAGACAACCTGCATTACATCGTCTCTTGCAAACTGCTCATATTCCAGATCGTAGATCCAGCCGATAAACTCGATACTCTTCTGTCTGTCGCTGAAATCATCCTCTGCGATCATGATGACCTTCTTACCAGGCTCTTCTGCCACATACTCGAACGTACGGCAGGAGCTGACTGCGCTCTGTCCTTTGCTGAGCGCCTGAACGACTGTCACATTTCCAACCTTCGTCTCGCTGTAACGGGATTCCGGCACATGAATCTCTGCAATCCGCTTCTTCACTTCGTCGGAAGAATATCCAAGCTCCCGCATCATCGTGATTACAGTCAGTTCATTATAAATATTAAACAACGCATCATGGATCAGTGCGTATTCGATCTCATTTCCATCCTTTTCACGGACAATTAACTTCTTGCCTTCCTTGTCGACCTTCGTTGCGAGATAATCTGCATCTGCAGACTTGTAATCGCAGTTCGGGCAATACGCATTTCCAATATGATGATAACGAAGGTAGTTGAACTTCAGCTTCGTACCGCATTTTGGACATAATGTATAATCGGCGATCAGGTTGTATGGCTCCGTCTTATCGTCATCCTGCTTTCCGATTCCGAAATAAACATGCTCGCTGTTCGGCTTTAAGTTGCTGCTGCACTGCTCGTCTGCATTTAAGATCAGTTTCGTTGTGTCCGGGCAGTACGTGTCAATAACACTGAAAATGTAATCCGGATGTGCGTTTCGCTTCAGTGAATCACGGAACAGGTTCGTCACGACGAGATAATCCGGTTTTACATATGGAAGGATCAGACGGGATGCACGCTCGTCCACCTCAAATACAGTTGCGTCCACGCGGCATCTGCCAAGCCAGTTGACGCTGTTCAACAGGTTTGTCACACAACCCGGCACGATATTCGAACCGGTTCGATTGCTGACTACCTTCTTGCCTTCTTTTTCCAGCATATCGGTCAGCATGTTTGATACGGTCGTCTTACCGTTCGTACCTGTCACGCAGATACAGAGCGGTGCCTTCGGTGCCTGCGCCATGAAATCCGGGCAGATTTTTCTCGCAACAACGCCTGGGGTGTGCGTGCCGTTGCGCCCCGAAAGGCGGATGATGACTTTGCTGAATTTTGCAGCCATGACTGCGATATGATAACGTAACTTCGACATGATTGTCTCCTTTGAATTTGTATGAAAGTACAATATCTACTGTGTAAAATCCAAGACATTATATATCTTGTGGGTAGGATTGTCAATGTATGGAAATTCTGTTTACTGAATGTTCCATTGTTTCTGTCCTGCCTGCTGATTGGAGCAAATCTCCCGACTGGGGATGCTGTACTCCAACCGGTTTTTTTGCCCAGGTCCACATTTGGAGTAATTTCTGTTCTTGTTCCTATTTACTCCAACCGGTTTTTTCAATTTATATAACAATTGGAGTAACTTCCCTATTTTTGCTGTTGTTACTCCTATATGACTTGCTTCCCATTTTTTAATTTTGGAGTTTTCCTTCTGAAAATCAATTATTTACTCCAATTGAAGTCATTCCTTGTATTTATGGATAGGAGTAAATTCTTCTTATTTCAAATTCTACTCCAATTCCATCACATCTGTTTTTATTCCCGTTGGAGTACATTCTCTATTTTTCAAATTTCACTCCAATTCCATCACATCTGTTTTTATTCCCGTTGGAGTATATTTTTTATCACTTACTAATTGCTCCAAATCACATATACCGCCCGCCTAACAATACACCTCTGTCTTTTACAGGTTTTCCTAAAATCATTCTTACTGTAGCAGATCATGTTCGAGTGAGGCGATCACAGCAGCACCGTCTCCGATTGCAGTTGCAATCTGACGAACATTCTTTGTGCGCACATCACCGATTGCATAAAGAAATGGTACATTTGTGCGGCAGTCCTCACCGGCACGGATATAGCCGTTCTCCATCTCTACAACATCTTTTACAAGTGCAGTCTGTGGCTGCATGCCAACCGCGATAAAGATGCCGGATAATGCGAGATCTCGCTTTTCTTCTGTCCGGTTATCCTCGATCACGATATGGTCAACCATGTTCTCACCACAGATCTCTCGTACTTCGGTGTGTGGTAGGAATTCGATATTTACTGCATCGAAGATCCGCTGCTGCAATACCTTGGCACCGCGCAGCTCATCACGACGATGAATCAGGTAGACCTTCTCACATACATTTGCAAGGTACAGGGCATCTTCAAGTGCCACATCACCGCCACCGACAACGGCCACCGTTTTATTCCTGAAAAATGCACCGTCACAGGTTGCACAGTATGAAACACCGGCGCCGGCAAACTTTGCCTCGCCTTCCACGCCAAGCTTTCGATGGGTCGCACCAGTCGCTACAATTACTGCTGTTGTCTCGATCACACTGCCATCTTCCAGATGCACTTCCTTGTAATCATCCTGATTGGCAATGTCCGTCACCGTACCCTCCATAAATGGAACCTCCAGCGCATCTGCATGTTCCCGGAACTTTACTGACAGATCATAGCCATTTGTTCCGTAGAAGCCAAGCAGATTATCTACACGGTCGGTTGTGACAATCTGTCCGCCGCTGAACATTTCCTTCTCGATTACTGCCACATCCAGCAACGCACGTTTCGCATAGACCGCCGCCGATAAACCTGCGGGACCGCTACCGATAATCACGACATCTTTCCTTGTATCACTCATCGTTTTCCTCCAAACTGGTTTCTATTTCATTCGTTTCATTTTTTAATCAATTTCTTATTTTATCCACGATCTATCTGTGTGCAAATTCTTTCATAACATCAATCGTTTTCCGGATATCTTCCTCTGTATGTGCATCTGAGATAAACATTGCCTCAAACTGCGATGGAGCGAGGTTGATTGCATGATCAAGCATATGTCGGAAGAATGCTGCATACTGCTTCGTGTCGCTCGTCATGGCGGTATCCATATCAACTACCTGCTTGTCTGTGAAGAAAATGCTCATCAATGAGCCGATCTGGTTTACACAGACCCGATCGCCAAATGCCTCTCTTGCTGCCTGTGCAAGTCCTGCGGTTTTCCCTTCGAGCTTTGCATACACTTCCGGATGTGCGTCCAGCAGCTTCAATGTCTCAATGCCTGCGGTCATCGCAATCGGATTACCGGACAGGGTTCCTGCCTGATATACCTCGCCAAGCGGTGCCACGCACTGCATGATCTCGCGTCTGCCTCCGTAGGTTCCAACCGGCATACCGCCACCAACGATCTTGCCAAGTGTTGTCAGATCCGGCTTGATATGGAAATATTCCTGTGCGCCACCCGGTGCCAGACGGAATCCTGTGATAACTTCATCGAAGATCAGTAATGCACCATCCGTCTGCGTGATGTCACGCAGGAACTCTAAAAATCCTGCCTTCGGCGGAACCACACCCATATTGGCCGCAACCGGCTCGACAATGATTGCTGCGATCTGTCCCTTATACGCATCGAATAACTGTTTTACGGATTCCTCATCGTTATACTCTGCAACGAGGGTGTATTTTGCATAGCCCTCCGGGACACCCGCACTGTTTGCCACCGTCTGTGTGATCACGCCAGAGCCTGCCTTTACCAAAAGTCCATCACTATGTCCATGATAGCAGCCCTTGAATTTCACAATGTAATCTCTTCCGGTAAATCCACGTGCCGCGCGGATTGCACTCATCACCGCCTCTGTACCGGAATTTACCATACGAGACATTTCCATTGAAGGCATATGCGCTGTGATAAGCTCCGCGATCTCCAGCTCTTTTCTGGTCGGTGCACCAAAGGTCAGTCCATCATCACAGGCTGCCTTCACCGCTTCGATCACCGTCTCCTTTGCATGTCCGAGGATTCCCGGTCCCCATGAACATACATAATCTATATATTCCCTTCCATCCTCATCGAATATACGGGACCCCTTTGCTTTTTTTATAAAAATCGGGGAGCGTCCGACTGAGCCGAATGCACGCACCGGTGAATTCACACCGCCCGGAATATATTTCTTGGATTCTTCAAATAACTGTTCTGATTCTGTCTGCATGATGCTTCCTCCTGTCATCTGATACACATCTATCGTGATACACATTCCTGCGAATCATTCTATTGTTCATCCTGTAGCCATCTAGCCACGTCAAGTGCATGATACGTAATAATGATATCCGCACCGGCACGTTTCATGGCGATCATGTTCTCCATGACGATACGCTTCTCATCGATCCAGCCATTTAATGCTGCTGCCTTGACCATCGAATACTCGCCGCTTACATTGTAGACTGCGAGTGGGTGCTTCGTCTCGCCACGCACCGCTTTCACGATGTCAAGATAAGCAAGTGCCGGCTTTACCATAATGATATCCGCCCCCTCTTCGATATCTGCCTCACATTCGCGCAATGCCTCCCTGCCATTTGCAGGGTCCATCTGATACGTTCTGCGATCGCCGAATGCCGGAGCGGAATGTGCCGCATCCCGGAACGGAGAATAATATCCGGACGCGAACTTCGCGCTATATCCCATAAGCAATGTATCCACGCATCCATTTTCATCCAATGCCTTCCGCAGATATGCGATATGTCCATCCATCATGTCGGACGGTGCGATCATGTCTGCGCCCGCTTTGGCAAGTGTTACCGCCATCTTCGCCAGAAGCGGAAGTGTCTCATCGTTCAGGATTTTTCCGTCCTGCACCAATCCGCAATGTCCGTGGGAGGTATATTCGCACAGGCACACATCTGCGATAATCAAAAGTTCCGGTGCTTTCTTCTTGATCTCGCGCACCGCACGCTGTGTGATACCATTTTCATCGTAAGCGCCGCTGCCGCATTCATCCTTGTGCTCCGGGATACCGAAAATCAAAATTGCCGGAATGCCAGCCGCCTGTATGCGCTCTAGTTCCTCATCGAACCGATCCAATGTATACTGGTAGATGCCCGGCATGGAATCGACCGGGTTCTTCTCATTGGTTCCTTCCTTGATGAATACCGGGTAGACGAGATCGGATTTGCTGATTTGTGTCTCGCGCACCATGTTTCGCAGTACTTCATTTTCTCTCAATCTTCTTAATCGTATCATGTGTGTATATGCCTCTTTTCTATTTTATATTTACGAAACATGCATTGATTTGTATATAAATGTCTACATCCATTTTTGTAAATACCAGATGTATTGAAACTAAGAAGTACTAGATGTTCTGCTCTACATATTTCTATCAGACGCAACCGCCGCCAATTCGCCATCCATGGCTCAGTGGCGGCTTGTTTGAACATC